>JBBDQU010000045.1:26535-110284 GCA_040905865.1 Alphaproteobacteria bacterium | reverse complement strand
CGGCGTAAAAACACAATATCATCAGCCGAACCGCTACTTCACCGGACGGGTACCGCGCGCTGGCGATGGCCGGGAAAGCGCCAGCCGGGCCGCAACAAATGTTGCTATTTTGTTCTATATGTGCTACCGTAGCGACCCCCGATGCGCCGGAGGAGGAGCACAGGATGCCGAAACGCCGCCCGCCTCGTATTTTCCTTGCCGCGATCCTTGCCGCCGCATGGCTGCCCGGCCCGGCGGCGCTGGCGTATTGTTTCCCGCCGTCGCATTACGGGCACGCGCCGGTCGCGCCGACGCATCTGGCGCAGCCGAAACCGCCCGACTGCCTGTCGGGGGGCGGTTACATCCGCAAGCATGACTGCGCCCGGTGGGAATACAACAGCTATGTCAACGCCATGAACACCTATATCCGGCAGGTTTCGGCGTACGCGGATGCCGCGCGGGGTTTCGCCGCCCGGGCCGCCGCCTTTGCCGACGCCGCCGCCGACTACGCCGATTGCGCCACAAGGGACGCCCGGCGCGAGATCGACTGAAACCGGCCGGATGCAAGGGAAAGCCGACAAAAGCCAATGAAAGCCAACAAATGACGATCTTTTGCGGCATCGATTGAGCAACCGGATAGATCGCTGACAGATATTCGGTCCAATCTGTCCGCTTTCTATCCGGTCTGTACCCCGATAGCCCCCTCACCCTGCCCTCTCCCCCTCCGGGGGCGAGGGTTCCAAAAAGGAAGATGGCGAAAGCAACCTGCGCCCCCTCTCTGCCCCCTCGGGGCGGAGAGGGTCGGGGTGAGGTGGGGCGGCGGAGCCGTCCGCCCGATGTGCCGAAAAAGCCAAGGAAAGCCGACCAATGCCTATAAAAGCCAATCCTGCGGCATGTTTTTCGCCGCCGGCCCGGCGCGGTTGTCCGGGGGGCGCGGCGCGGCTAGATTGGCGGGGACTGGATGAAACCTGAGGGAAACGCCGCCATGTTCACCACCCGCCCGGAAATCCTCGGCACCTTCGGTGTCGTCTCCTCGACCCACTGGATCGCCTCCGCCGCCGGGATGGCGATGCTGGAGGCGGGCGGCAACGCGTTCGACGCCGCCGTCGCGACCGGCATGACGATCCAGATCTGCGAACCGCACCTGAACGGGGCCGGCGGCGACATGCCGGTGCTGATCCACCGGGCCGACCGGAACGAGACCATGGTCGTCTGCGGCCAGGGCGTCGCCCCGGCGGGCGCGACCGTCGAACACTACCGGGGGCTGGGGCTGGACCTGGTGCCGGGCACCGGGCTGCTGGCCACGGTCGTGCCGGGCACCTTCGACGCCTGGATGCTGATCCTGCGCGACCACGGCACGATGACGCTGGAGGAGGTCTTCGCCCCCGCCATCGGCTACGCAATTAACGGCGCGCCGATGGTGGCGCGGGTCGGGCAGACGATTGCAACCGTGCGCGAACTGTTCGAGAACGAATGGCCGACCTCCGCCGCCGTCTACCTGCCGAACGGCGCGCCGCCCGCGCCCGGCAGCCTGCTGGGCAATCCGCAGCTGGCGAAGACCTGGCAGCGGATCATCGCCGAGGCGAACGCCGCCGGCGGCGGCCGCGAAGACCGGATCGAGGCGGCGCGCCGCGCCTGGGCCGAAGGCTTCGTGGCCGAGGCGGTGGACGGGTTCTGCCGCAATAACGCCGTCATGGATGTCAGCGGCGAGCGCCATTACGGCGTGCTGACCGGCGACGACATGGCGAAATGGCGCGCCACCTACGAGGCGCCGCTGAGTTACGATTACGGCGATTTCACCGTGATGAAGACCGGCCCCTGGGGGCAGGGCCCGGCGATGCTGCAACAGCTGGCGCTGCTGGAAGGCTACGGCATTTCGGCGATGGACCCGACCGGGCCGGATTTCGTGCATCTGGTGGTGGAAGCCGTGAAGCTGGCCTATGCGGACCGCGAGGCCTTCTACGGCGATCCGAACTTCGTCGACGTGCCGATGGAGACGCTGCTGTCGAAAGCCTATAACGACGAACGGCGCAAGCTGATCGACATGGATTCCGCCTCGCTCGGCTTCCATCCGGGCACGGTCGAAGGCTACGGCGGCGCGGTCGATTACGATTTCCACGTCCGCGCGGCGCAGGCCAATCGCGGCGGCGCGGGCATCGGCGAACCCACCGTCGGAAAACAGGGGCTGGTCGCGGGCGACACCTGCCATATCGACGTGATCGACAGGCACGGCAACATGGTCGCGGCGATGCCGAGCGGCGGCTGGCTGCAATCCTCCCCCATCATCCCCGAACTGGGCCTGTGCCTGAACAGCCGGGCGCAGATGTTCTGGCTGGAGGAGGACCGCCCCGCGACGCTGAACCCGGGCAAGCGGCCACGCACCACGCTGTCGCCCTCCATGGCGCTGCGCGACGGCAGGCCCTACATGGCCTTCGGCACGCCGGGCGGCGACCAGCAGGACCAGTGGCAGGGCAGTTTCTTCCTGCGCCACGCGCATTTCGGCATGAACCTGCAGGAAGCCATCGACGCGCCGAGCTGGCACAGCGAGCATTTCCCCAGTTCCTTCTATCCGCGCGGCGCGCAGCCGGGCAAGCTGGTGGTGGAAGGCCGCTTCCCGCAATCCACCATCGACGAGTTGCGGCGGCGCGGGCACAGGGTCGATGTCGGCGAGGACTGGTCGGAAGGGCGGCTCTGCGCGGCGGCGCAACTGGACGGGATGCTCAAGGCGGCCGCCAACCCGCGCGGCATGCAGGGCTACGCGGTCGGGCGGTAGTACTGGAAGCGTTCAGCGCTGGCGCAGCAGGATTTCGGCGATGGCGTGATCCGCCTGCTTGCGCAGCACCAGATGGGCCCGTTCGCGGGTCGGCAGGATGTTCTCGCGCAGGTTCACCTGGTTGACCTCGCGCCAGATCTGCAGCGCCACCCGGCGGGCGTCGTCCGGGGACAGGTCCGCGTAGTGGTGGAAATAGGATTTCGGCTGCTGGAAGGCGAGATGCTGCAACAGCAGGAAGCGTTCGACATACCAGCTTTCGATCGCCGATTCCTCGGCGTCCAGGTAGATGGAGAAGTCGAAGAAATCGGACAGGATGACCGCCGGGCTGCGCGATCCGGAACCGCCGGGATGGCCGGCCTGGAGCACGTTCAGCCCCTCGAAGATGAGGATATCCGGGCGGTCGATCGCCAATTTCTCGCCCGGCACGATGTCGTAGGTCTCGTGGGAATAGACCGGCGCGGCGGCGGTATCCTCGCCCGCCTTCACCCGCGCCAGGAACTCGACCATGGTGCGCATGTCGTAGCTTTCGGGGAAGCCCTTGCGCTGCATCAGCCCGCGTTCCCGCAGCCAGGCGTTCGGCCGCAGGAAGCCGTCGGTCGTCACCAGGTCGACGCGCGGGTGGTCCGGCCAGCGCGACAGCATCGCCCGCAGCATCCGGGACAGGGTGCTCTTGCCGACCGCGACGCTGCCGCCGATGGCGATCACATAGGGCGGCGGGCTGACGAAACGGCCCAGGAACTCGTCCTTGACCGAGCCCAGCTGCCTGGCCGCCCGCACATGCAGGTTCAGCAGGCGCGACAGCGGCAGGTAGATATCCACCGCCTCGGGCACGGACAGCACATCGCCCAGCCCGCGCAGCGCCGTCAGTTCGGATTCGGACAGGGTCAGCGGCGTGTTGAACCGCAGCGCCGCCCATTCCGCGCGGCTGAACCTGTTGTATTTCGGGATATCCATCCGCCCTGCCTGACTGTTTCGCCGCCACACAGATATTCGAGCAACGCCGCCCTGTCCATGGGCAAGCCCCGCGCCCCCATCGTCGGCGGACCCGCGATATTGCCAACAACCGGCCCGCGCCATAAGCTTGCCGTATTCGCAACCATGAATTCGAGGATCGACCATGGCCCATACAGCCGAACTGGACCCGCCCGCAATCCTGCCCGGCATGACCCCGGAAATGGCGCCCGGCCCCGTCGGCGGACCCGGCGCATGGCGCGGATCGGACCTGCGCCGGCGGCCGGAAGAATGGACTTACCAGCTGTCCGCCGCCGAAATCGCCGAACTGGACGACGCCATGCGGCAGTCGCGCGGACGCGACATCATCGATATCGGCAAGGGCGACTTTCCGCTGCCGACGCTGGGCCCGGTGTTCGACGACATGCGCCGGGAACTGCTGCACGGCCGCGGCTTCTTCCTCCTGCGCGGCATTCCCGTGCGCGACTACACGATGGAGGAATCGGCCCGGGTCTACTGGGGGCTGGGCGCGCATTTCGGCACGCCGCGCTCGCAGAACGGCAAGGGGCACCTGCTCGGCCATGTCTGCGACCTGGGCGCGCGCTATGACGCGATGAAGAAGCCGGCCACCAGCCGCATCTACCAGACCCGCATCCGCCAGCGCTTCCACACCGATTCCACCGATTTCGTCAGCCTGCTCTGCCTGCAGAAATCGAAATCCGGCGGCGGCAGCTCGATTTGCAGCTCCGTCGCGGTGCATGACGAAATGTACCGGCGCGACCGGGACCTGCTGGCCGAAATGTACCGCCCCTTCTGGCGCGACCGGCGCGGCGAGGTGCCGCCAGGCCGCAGGGATTACTACCCGATGGCGGCGTTCCACTTCCATGCGGGGCTGTTGTCCGCGATCTACGCCCGCGACTATATGGAATCCTGCTCGCGCTTTCCGGAACTGCCGGCAATGACGGACCGGCAGGTCGCGGCGCTGGACCTGTTCGACAGCCTGGTCGAAAGCGACGAGTTCCGGCTCGACATGGCCTTCGAGCCCGGCGATGTGCAGATGCTGCACAACCACCAGATCCTGCATGCGCGCGAGGATTTCGAGGACTGGCCGGAGGTCGAACGCAAGCGCCACCTGCTGCGGCTGTGGCTCTGCCCGCCGGACGGCCGCCCCCTGCCCGACAGTTTCGAGGAACGCTACCTGAAGCTGGATATCGGCGACCGGGGCGGCATCATTGGCGGCGACAGCAAGCTGAACGTGCCGCTGGACCCGGTCTGATACGGCCGTTCGGGCCGCGGTTCGGGAGGGCCGCCCTATGGACGCGGATTACATCGTTATCGGCGCCGGTTCGGCCGGCTGCACCGTCGCCGCGCGGCTGAGCGAGGACAGCGGCAGGCGCGTCGTGCTGCTGGAGGCCGGGCCGCGCGACACCAACCCGATGATCCACATCCCGGCAGGCGGGCGCTCCCTGCTGCGCCACCCGGTGATCAACTGGAACTACGGCAGCGTGCCGGAGGACGGCAGCGGCGGACGCAGCATCTACTGGCCGCGCGGCAAGGTGCTGGGCGGTTCCAGTTCCATCAACGGCATGGTCTATGTGCGCGGCAATGCGGCGGATTTCGACGGCTGGGCGCAGAGGGGCTGCCGGGGCTGGTCCTATGAGGACGTCCTGCCCTTCTTCCGCAAGTCGGAAACCTATCATGGCGCGGGCGACGATGAATACCGGGGGCGCGGCGGACCGCTGCAGGTGCAGGATTACCGCACCATCCTGCCCCTGACCCATAAATTCGTCGCGGCGGCGCAGCAGGCGGGCTTCCCGCTGAACCCGGATTACAACGGCGCGAAACAGGATGGCGTCGCCTATGCCCAGATGACCCATAAGGGCCGGATGCGCGGCTCGACGGCGGCGACCTATCTGGCGGCGGCGAAGAAGCGGCCCAACCTGAGGATCGAGACGGAAGCGGTGGCGACGAAGCTGTTGTTCGAGGGCACGAAATGCATTGGCGTCGCCTTCCGCCAGAACGGGCAGGCGCGGGAATTGCGCGCCGGTCGCGAGGTGCTGCTGTGCAGCGGGGCGGTGAATTCGCCGCATCTGCTGCAGCTTTCCGGTATCGGCCCGGCGGACCACCTGCGGTCGCTCGGCATTCCGGTGGTGCTGGATTCGCCGGGCGTCGGGGGAAATCTGTCCGACCACTACATCACCCGCATCCAGCATCGGGTGAAGGGTGAGGTCTCGCTGAACCAGCTGGCGCGCTTTCCGCGCTACCTGCCGCATGTGCTGCGCTGGATCGTGAAGGGCGACGGGGCGCTGACCTTCAGCGCAATCACCGCGCATGTCTTCACCCGCAGCCGCGAGGGGCTGGACGTGCCCGACCTGCAGTTCCTGTTCTCGCCCGGCAGCTACACGGCGGTCAGCGGCGTGCTGGAAGACGAGCCCGGCATGTCCGTGAACGTCTGCCCGGCGCGGCCGGACAGCCGGGGGACGATCATGGCGGAAAGCGCGGATCCGCTTGCCCCGCCAGCGATCCGGCCCAACTATCTGTCGGCGGAAAGCGACGTGCAGGTGATGCTGTCCGGCGTGCGGCAGACCCGCCGCATACTCGCCGCCCCGGCGATCGCGGCGGTCAGCAGCGGCGAAACCCAGCCCGCCTCCCCCATCGAAACCGTGCAGGACATGCGCCGCGTGGCGCAGGCCATCGGCACCACGATCTATCACCCGGTCGGCACCTGCAGGATGGGCGAGGATCCCCTGGCCGTCACCGACCCGCGCCTGCGGGTGCGCGGCGTGCAGGGGCTGCGCGTCATCGACGCCTCGATCATGCCGGTACTGACGACGGGCAACACCAACGCGCCGACGATCATGATCGGGGAGAAGGGCGCGGCAATGGTGCGGGAGGATGCGGCGGCATAGACCCTGTTACGGTTTGCGCGTCATGTATGCCCGCCCATAGCCGAGCGCCGCGACGCCGAGGCAGATTATGCCGACGACAGCCGCCGGCCGCAGCCCGGTCGAGAACATCAGGTTGGCTTCCAGCACGCGCAGCATCGGCGCATCGACCTTGATCGCGTAGTAGACCGCCTCGCCCAGCGCCGTCACGGCGACAGCGCCGACCGTCAACACCGCCGGCATCCAGATGCGGCCCGCCACGCCGCGCCAGTTGGCGACCCGCCACATCATCAGCCAGGCGAACAGCCCGGCCATGATCCAGGGTTCGTTCACATTCGCCTTGGTCTGCATGAAGAAATGGATCACCGACAGCAGCGCCGCGAGGTAGACGAGGCGGTGCAGGTTGCGCCAGCGGCGGCCGCCGAGGCGACGGGTCATGGCGTCGGTGGAGGTCGCGGCCAGCGCGGCGAGGATCAGCAGCGCGACGAAACCGATGGTCAGGTAGATGCGGACCACGATCTCCACCGCCACCTTGGCGAGGTCCCAGGCCTCGTCCGCCGCATACAGCACCAGATGCGCCGCGACATAGGCGAAGGCGGCGACGCCGATCATGCGGCGCAGCTGCGCCACGCGCGGCCAGCGCAGCAGGCTCCGCGCCGGGGTGACGGCGAGCGAGAGCAGGATTAGCCGCAGCGCCCAGTTACCGATCCGGTGCACCGCTTCGTTCAATGGTCGGGGGCCGAGTTCGCCGGCGATGAAATCGGCGGAAACCAGCGCCGCCGGGACACAAAGCAGCACCAGCACGGCCAGCTTCAGCCATGAGAACCGCCCGGCGGCGTCGCACCACGGCATGGCGCGCCACCTGGCGGGCGCGGATGCGGCGGATCGGGCGTTCATTGGCGACTGTTCGGGACGTGGTCATGCATGGCGCGAGAGTAGCATGACGCGGCATCCATCCAACTGGACAAACCCGGCGCGAGGTGGACAATGCGGCGCCAATCCGCTCCCCCATGAAGGAATGCCCCGTGTCCGATACTCCCCTGCTGTTCACCCCGCTGACCCTGCGCGGCGTCACCCTGCCGAACCGTGTCGTCGTCTCGCCGCTCTGCATGTATTCCTGCGCCGGCGACGGCATGGCGAATGACTGGCATTTCGCCCATCTGAGCACGTTTGCGCGCGGCAAGGCCGGGCTGGTCTTCTGCGAGGCCACGGCGGTCACGCCGGAAGGGCGGATCACGCCGCAATGCCTGGGCATCTGGAACGACGCGCAGGCCGAAGCCCTGAAGCCGGTCACAAGGTTCATCGAATCCATGGGCTGCGTGCCGGGCATGCAGATCGCCCATGCGGGGCGCAAGGCCTCGCATATGCGGCCGTCGAAGGGGGCCGCGCCGCTGACCGACGCCGACGCCGCCACCGGCAATGCGCCCTGGCCGACCGTGGCGCCCTCCGCCGAGGCGGTGACGCCGAACGCCCCGGCGCCGCATGCGCTGACCTCCGGGGAAATCGCCGCACTGGTGCAGGCCTTCGCCGATGCCGCGAAGCGCGCCCTTGCCGCGGGGTTCAGGGTGCTGGAAATCCACGGCGCGCATGGCTATCTGATCCAGAGCTTCCTGTCGCCGCTGGGCAACCATCGCAATGACGGTTATGGCGGCGATATCCAGGGCCGCATGCGGTTCGCGCTGGAGGTCACCGAGGCGGTTCGCGCGGCCTGGCCGGCCGAATTGCCGCTGTTTTTCCGCATTTCCGCCGTGGACGGGTCGGATGACGGCTGGTCGCTGGACGACTCGGTCGTGCTGGCGCGCGAACTGGCGGCGCGCGGCGTCGATGTAGTCGACTGTTCCGCCAGCGGCATCAAGGGCGCCCCGGCCTTCCGCACCCCCGTCAGCGGCGGCGGCGAGCGTCCGCCCGGCTTTCAGGTCCCCTATGCGGAGCGGGTGAAGCACGAGTCCGGTGTGAAGACCATGGCCGTCGGCGTCATCTACGACCCGCATCAGGCCGAAGCCATCCTGCAGGAGGACCGCGCCGACCTCGTCGCGCTGGGCCGGGAGATCATGTACAACCCGTTCTGGCCGCTGCACGCCGCCGAGGCGCTGGACGCCGATCCGAAACATGAAATGTGGCCGGAACAGTATGGCTGGGCGGTCAAGCGCCGCTCGCAGATCCTGGGATTCAAGGGGCTCCGCGCGGCGGAATAGGCATCGGCATTTCTCGTAAATCCCGCGGGGCTTGCTTCGATCCGCGCGGGATTTACCTTATCGCTTCAAACCGGCCAGCACCGCCTGCCAGGCCGGCCAGCCGACGAACCGGCCGGCCATCAGCGCATACCCGCCCGAACCGGGATGCAGCCCGTCGGTCGTGCGCAGGCTGGCCTCCCAGCCCGGATCGGTACGGAGCGGCGTGAACAGGTCGAGATACTCGATTCCTTCCGCCCTGGCCCGCGCCGCATAGGCGTCGTTGTGACGGGCGATGGCGTCGTTGGCGAAGCGGTAGCTCAGCCCCTTGAAGGGTGACAGCGGCATCATCGACTCGATCACCGGCGTCGGCCCGACCCAGAGCGCGGGGCCGAAGCGGCCGGCGGCCAGGATCATCCCGATGATCAGGTCGGTCGACCGTTCGAGTTCGACCCGCGCGCCATCGCGTTGCGCGCTTTTTTCATGCGCGCTGTCGTTGATGCCGACGGCGAAGACGGTGGCGCGTTTGAACGGTTCGGGCAGGCGCGCATCGCATTCCGCTTCCCAGCGGGCGGCGACGAGTTCCGAGGTATCGGCGCGAACGCCAAGGTTATAGGGCACGACGTCATAACCGCTCACCCGCGCCGCCTGCGCCACGCGGATCGGCCAGCCGAGCAGGGTTTCATCGCCCGTGCCATGGGTGATGCTGTCGCCGATGAAGCCGACGCGGATCTGCGGTAGGATTGCTGCCATCTGCCTGTTTCCCTAAACCGTCGCTTTTTCGCGGGTCATGACACAGCCTTCGTATCCTTTGGCCGCCACATCGTCGCAGATGGCCTTGTAGCGTTCATAGCCGCCGACATAGGGCATGAAGACGCGGGGCTTGCCGGGAATATTCGCGCCGACATACCAGGAATTGGCCTTCGGATAGAGGGTCGAATCCGCGACCTCGTTGACATGCTGCACCCAGTTATCCTCGGCTTCCTTCGTCGCCTCGAAACGCGCGACGCCCTTTTCCCGCAACCGTCGCAAACAGTCCACGATCCAGTCGGTATGCTGTTCGATGGCGACGATCATGTTCGCCTTCACCGACGGGCTGCCCGGCCCGGTAATGACGAACATGTTCGGGAAGCCCGCGACCATGAGGCCCAGATAGGTGCGCGGTCCGGCTTCCCACTTGTCCTGTATCGTCAGCCCGGCCGTGGTGCGCAGGTCGATTTCCTTCATCGCGCCGGTTATCGCGTCGAAACCGGTGGCGAAGACGATGGCGTCGAATTCATATTCGGATTCGGTCGTGCGCAGCCCGGTCGGGGTGATCTCCTCGATCAGCATTTTGCGCGCATTCACCAGCGTGACATTGTCGCGGTTATAGGTTTCGAAATAGCCGGTATCGAGCACCAGCCGCTTGGTGCCCATCGGATGGTCGTTGGGGCACAGCAGTTCGGCGGTTTCGGCATCCTCGACAATGGCGCGGATCTTGTTGCGAACGAAATCCGCGGCGGTGTCGTTGGCTTCCTGGTTCGTCAGCAGGTCGGTATAGGTATAGAGAAAGCTGATGCTGCCGCCTTCCCGCCATTTCGCCTCATAGGCCGCGTTGCGGTCGGCCTCGGAGACCTCCAGCGCGGATTGCGTCGGCGGCGGGAAACCGCCGATACCGAAAGGCGTATGCTGGGCCGCTTCGCGCCGCGCCGGATAATCCGCCTTGTGGGTCGATTCCCGTTCCGGGTCCATCGGCGCGTTGCCGGCGGGCAGGATGAAATTCGCCGTGCGCTGGAAGACATGCAGATGCTTCGCCTGCCGGGCGATGATCGGGATCATCTGCACACCGGACGATCCGGTGCCGATGACGGCGACACGCTTGCCCGTGAAGTCCACCCCTTCGGCCGGCCACAATCCGCTGTGATACCACTGGCCCCGGAAGCTTTCGATGCCCTTGAAATCGGGCACGCGCGGCGTCGACAGGTTACCGCTGGCCATGATGCAGTAGCGCGCGGTCACCGTGTCACCGCGATCCGTTTCCACGGTCCAGAGGTTGCTCTCCTCGTCAAAGACAGCCGTCGTCACGCGGGTATTGAGCTGGATATCGCGGCGCAGGTCGAACCGGTCGGCGACATGGTTGATATATTCCAGGATTTCCGGCTGGTTGCCGTAGCGTTCCGGCCAGTGCCATTCCTGCTGCAGGTCATCGGAGAACGCATAGGAATATTCCAGGCTTTCCACATCGCAGCGCGCGCCGGGATACTTGTTCCAGAACCAGGTGCCGCCGACGCCGCTGCCCGTCTCATAGGCCCGGGCGGTCATCCCCAGCCCGCGCAGGCGGTGCAGCGTGTACAGCCCCGCCAGCCCCGCGCCGACGATGACCACATCGAAATCAGGGTCGTGGGCGGCGCCGGTCGCGCGGGAATCGTTATGGGTATCGGGCATATGTACCTCTCATTCTCGAAGGCGAAGACGATCCGGAATTCGCATTACGGCAGCACGTCACGGCGGATTCGTCAATCCGGCGGCGGCGGCCCCGCGCATTTCCGCCATTGCGAAGCCGGACCGAAGGAACTGCGCCGCCTGTGGCGAGGATGCCGCCAATCCGCTATTGTCAGGCCGGGGACAGTTGCAGGACAACGATAAAATCGCCAACACGGACGAATGGAGACCACAGATGAATCGCGCCACCCTGAAAACATTGCTTGCCGGCGTTGTGCTGGCCGCATTCGCCCTGTCAGCGGTAACACCGGGTTTTGCCGATAACAAGAACCACAACCCGCCAGGCCACTCCAAGCACCGGGACAAGGACGGCGGCCGTGGTTATGCCAAGGCTCATGGCGGACCGCCGCACTGGGCCCCGGCCTGGGGCTATCGCGGCAAGGAAAAACTGAAATACAAGCGCGGCGCCCGGTATTACGAGGTCGAACCGGCTTCACTGATCCAGATCGGGAATAACGGCTTCGGCACGTGCAATCGCGACGTGATCGGCGCGCTTCTGGGCGGCGCCGCCGGCGCGGCCGCCGGGTCGCAATTCGGCAAGGGCGACGGCCGCATCTTCACGACAGTCGGCGGCGCGATCATCGGCGCCCTGATCGGCGGCAGCCTGGGCCAGGCGATGGATCAGACCGACCAGAACTGCATCGGGCAGGTTCTGGAGCGCGCGCCCAATGACAGCACCATCGCGTGGCGCGATCCCGACCGTGGTACCCAGTACCAGGTAACGCCCACGCGCACCTACCAGACGCCGTCCGGCGCCTATTGCCGGGAATACCAGACCCAGATCGTCATCGGCGGCAAGGTCGAGGACGCCTTCGGTACGGCGTGCCGCGAACCAGATGGCAGCTGGAAGAAGACCTGAACAATCGGCAACAGGGGAATGGAGCAGGCCATGCGATCCGCCAGCGCCCGGTTGCTGGGACTGCTGCTGGTCTTTTTTGCGCTGCCTCTTTCGGCGGCGACGCTCGAAACCGGCCGCTATCACGCGCTGGTCATCGGCAACAACGATTATCTGAAACTGCCAAAGCTGGAAACAGCCGTCGCGGATGCGGAAGCCGTCGCGGAGCTGCTGACGAAACGCTATGGCTTTGCTGTCCGGACGCTGCGCAACGCGACCCGCACCGATATCCTGCGCGCCCTGAACCAGTACCGCGCCGAACTGACCGAAGAGGACAACCTCCTGATCTACTACGCCGGGCACGGCTCGCTGGACCGTCAGACGAACACAGGATTCTGGCAGCCCGTCGATGCCGATACCGATGACGACCTGAACTGGATATCCAACAGCGACCTGACCCGCCGGCTGAACGCCATGACCGCGAACCATGTGATGGTGGTGGCCGACAGCTGCTATTCCGGCACGCTGGTTCGGGACGCCAGCACGCAACTGCCGACCGGGCAGGCACGCGATGCGTGGTTGCGGCGCATGGCGGATAAACGGTCCCGCACCGCCATCGTATCCGGCGGGCTGGAACCCGTGGCGGATTCCGGGCGCGGCGGTCATTCGGTCTTCGCCAATGCCTTCCTCACCGCGCTGGAAGAAAACGGCGACATCATGGAAGGCACCGCCCTGTTCCGGCAAATCAGCCGGCCCGTGGTGGTGAATGCCAACCAGACCCCGCAATATTCCGATATCAGGCAGGCCGGTCATGAAGGCGGCGAGTTCCTGTTTGTCCCGGTCGCGCTGCGCCCCGCACCCGAAGCCGCACCGGCAAAAGAAGCGCCGGACGCCGCGGCGCCGGTCGCGCCGAATATGGAACTGGCCTTCTGGCAGGCGATCCAGGGCAGCGACAGGACCGGTGACTACGAGGCCTATCTGCAGCAGTTCCCGGACGGCGCCTTCGCGCCGTTGGCGCGCACCCGGCTGGCGGCGCTGCGGCAGAACCGCGGCGACAGCCCGACGGAACTGGCCGGAAAATGGGTTTCCGAGGCGATCACCAGTCCCTTCGACAAAAATGACATATACCGCCTGCATTTCGATTTCCGGGTTGTCGGCAAACAGCTGCTGGGCAGCCTGACGCGCGCCTCCACCGAAGACAGCCCCCGCAAATACCCCGCCACGAAACGCAGCATCGTCGATGGCCGGACGGAAGGCGCAACGATCACGTTTCAGGAGGCCTTCCAGGTGCTGATGGGCTCCGAGACGCAGGACCACCGCCGCACCTTCACGGGGGAGGTTTCCGCCGGCGGCATCGCCTTCTTCCTGCAGGACACGTTGGGCAATGCCCCGATGGAATTCACCGCCACGCGTGAAAAGAATTGAGCCGTATCGCAGGCGACGCGTGGTAAAACATCGCGGCAACATGGCTGATGCGAGGGAGGAAACACGATGCTCGACCTGAAAAGCAAGAAAGTGAACGGGCCGGTCATCCGGCTGAACGGCAGCGACAACGTCGTCGTCGCGCGGCTGCCGATAGAGGAGGGCGTGTCGCTCGAAGGCTATAACATCGTCACCCGGAACAGGGTGCCGGCCGGTTACAAGGTTGCGGTCCACGATATTGCGAAGGGCGAAGCGGTCCTGAAATACAACACGACCATCGGCTTCGCGTCGGAGGATATCCCGGCCGGGACCATGGTCCACAACCATAACATCGCCTTCCAGGAATTCGACCGCGACTACGCCTACTCGCGCGATTTCAGGCCGCTGGAGTTGCTGCCCGAAAGCGAACGCGCCACCTTCCAGGGCTATATGCGCGCCGATGGCCGCGCCGGCACGCGCAACTTCATCGCCGTCGTTTCGACCGTCAACTGCTCCGCCACGGTCGTGCATGAAATCGCCGCCTATTTCACGAAGGAACGGCTGTCGGAATTCCCCAATGTCGACGGCGTCGCGGCGTTCAGCCATGCGCTGGGCTGCGGCATGGAAATGACCGGCGAGCCGATGGACCTGCTGCAGCGCACGCTGGCGGGCTACATCCAGCATCCCAATGTCCATTCGGCGCTGGTGGTCGGGCTGGGCTGCGAGCGCTGCCAGGTCGGCGGGCTGTTCAGCGCCCGGAAGCTGACCGAAGGTCCGCGCCTGCGCACCATGGTGATGCAGGAGGCCGGCGGCACGCGCAAATCCATCGAGCGCGGCATCGAAACCGTCAGGGAGATGCTGGTCGAGGCCAATAAATGCACCAGGGAAACCGTGCCGGCCAGCCATATCACGGTCGGGCTGCAATGCGGCGGTTCGGATGCGTTCTCGTCCATCACGGCCAATCCCGCGCTGGGCAACGCCATCGATATCCTGACCCGGCATGGCGGCACGGGGATCCTGTCCGAAACGCCGGAAATCTACGGGGTCGAACACACCCTGACAGCGCGCGCCGCGACGCCCGAGATCGGCATGAAACTGATCGAGCGCATCCGCTGGTGGAAGGACGTGTATTCGCCGGGCCGCGACGTGCAGATCAACGGCGTGGTCAGCCCGGGCAACCAGACCGGCGGGCTCGCCAATATCCTGGAAAAATCGCTGGGGTCGTCGATGAAGGGCGGCACCGGCCCGATGATGGCGGTCTATCACTACGCCGAACCGGTCACGACGAAAGGTTTCGTCTTCATGGATTCGCCGGGCTTCGACCCGGTTTCCGCCACGGGACAGATCGCCGGCGGCGCGAATCTCATTGCCTTCACGACCGGGCGCGGATCGTGCTTCGGCGCCAAGCCGGCCCCGTCGATCAAGCTGGCCACCAACACGCCGATGTACCTGCATATGGAAGAGGACATGGACATCAATTGCGGCGACATCCTGGAAGGCGACGCGACGCTGGAGGAGGTCGGCCAGCGCATCTTCGAGTATTTCCTCCATATCGCCTCTGGCGGCCAGACCAAGAGCGAGGTCCTGGACCTCGGCCGCCACGAATTCGTGCCCTGGCAGATCGGTATCGTCGGCTAGGTCAGCGAGGCGGATACGGCAAACACGGCGGAATTTCTGCCGGGTTATTGCAGCGCCGCCGCCGCCACAGTACCCTGCCCTCCAACACGCAACACAGGGACAGGGAGATTTATCATGTCAGCAGTCCACGTTCTGGCCGTTATTACGGCGAAGCCGGGCAAGCGCGAGGAAATCCTCACCGCTTTCAGGGCCAATGTACCCGCCGTGCATGCCGAGGACGGCTGTATCGAATACGGCGCAACCGTCGATGCGGAAGGCGTCGGCAGTTTCCAGACCCCCTTTGGCCCCGACACCTTTGTCGTCATCGAAAAATGGGCCAGCCTGGATCATTTGAAGGCCCATGCCGCCTCGCCGCATATGAAGGCCTATGGCGCGAAGACCAAGGACCTGATCGAAAGCCGTATCATTCACGTCATGTCGCCGACCTGATCGCCCCCCGTCGGGTGCGACACCGGCCTTGAGTCCGCTTTCTGGACTCCAGCCGGTCCGGTACGCCGGTGTAAAATTGAAAAAATCCGGTGTTCTCTGCTGGAGTTCTCGCCGCCATGTGGCATAAATGGCCCCTGCCGGGACCGTCGGATCGCAGTCCGTCGGGCGCCCGGTATTGTCAGAATGAGTTTCAAAGGTAGTGTGAGATGAAGAATTTTGAGCCTGATTTCGCCGACAGGCAGACGACGGCCGCGAAGGCCAAGCAGGCGCTGATCAGGAAGGCGAAGGCAAAGAATCCCGCGAACGACCCGGAATACGCCAAAAAGCAGGCGGAGCGGCGGGCGCTGAACATTTCGCGGGCGGCTGAGCAGCGAAACCGCGACACGGAACGCAAGGCCCGCATCGCCGAGCGCAACGCGGCCAAGCTGGCGGAAAAGACGGCCAAAGCCGAGGCGCTGGCCGCCGAGGAAGCGGCGCGGGTCGCGGCGCTGAAAGCCGAGCAGGACGCGATCGAAGCCGAAATCGCCGAGCGCGAACGCCAGGAGATCGAACTGGCGGCGAAGCAGAAAGCGGCCCGTGACGCCAGATATGCCGCGCGCAAGTCGCGCCAGCGATAGAAAGCCGGTCGCCGGCGCGTTTCGCCTCAGTAGACGAGCGCCTCATCCGCGTCGATAAGGGGCGTTACGCCATAGGGCGTATTGATCACGATCAGCCCGCTGCCGAACATGCCGACCCGTTCGCCGACGCCGTCGAAGCGAACCTCGCGGCGCTGGAAGTCGGGCAGCCCGGCGGCGCCGAGGTTGCGCGCCATGGCTTCGTGCAGCCCGGCGCTCAGCAGCGGGTACCAGAGCATGATGACCGCCTGCGGCCATTTCCGGTGCAGGGCAACAACGAAATCGGCGACCTGCGCGTATTCGGTCTTGATTTCAAAACTGGGATCGATGAGCACCAGTCCCCGGCGCGGGGTCGGCGGCGAAATCGCGAGGACGCCTTCATAGCCGTCTCGGCGGTGGATATGGACGTCCCTGCCATGCATCATGCGGCGCAGCGCGGCGTGTTCCCGCGGATGCAGTTCCATCAGATGGATCCGGTCATCGGGCCGCAGCAGTGTCCGCGCGATCAGGGGCGATCCCGGATAGAAGTTCGCGCCGTACCGCGCCCGCACCGTTTCCAGGGCGCGACGGTAGGGATGCTCCGCCGGGATTCGCCCGTCCGCCAGCAGGCGCAGGATGCCCCGCGCCGCCTCGCCGGTTTTCACCGCTTCGCCAGCCGTGAGGTCATAGAGACCCCGGCCGGCATGGGTTTCCAGATAGCTGAGCGGCCTGGGCTTTTCACAAAGCCGCGCCAGCACCACCGCAAGGGCGGCGTGCTTGTGCACATCGGCCAGCGACCCGGCGTGATAGGCATGCTGGTAGGACAGCACGGATCAGTGCCCGCGCGGCCGGGCGGCGGCATCGGAAATGACCGGCGCCGGATCGACGTCGCCATCGTCGCGTACGAGGCCGGCAAGCTGCAGCACCCCGATCAGACCGGGCACCGCATTACCCGCCTCCATCCGGCACACCGCGGAGTCCAGCGCCAGCACGGTCAAACCGGCCGCCAGGGCCACCTGCCGGATATAGTCGGGGCGATGCGAATAACGGCATTCGCGGCCCAGCACGAAATTATCCGCATCGGTCCGCTGCACGGAAAAGGCGAACAGCCCGTCGGGCAGCAACGCCGCACGAACCGCACCGAACAGCGGCGCGAGGTCGCCCATATAGACCAGCACGTCGGCGGCGACGACGATATCGAACCGCATGGTCCGCCGGGTCAGGGCGTGGATTGCCTCTGCCTCCCGCAGATCGTCGTAAACCGCCTTGCGGGCGGCCATGCCGATCATGCCCGGCGACAGATCGACGCCGGCCAGCCAGGCCGCACGATGGCGGAAGGCTTCTCCCGCCAGCCCCGTGCCGCAGCCCAGGTCGAGCACCCGCTCGCCGCCGGGCGGCGACGGCCGCACCCGGTCCACGGCATCGCGCAGCAGGAACGGCGCGCGGTATTCGAGCCCCGTCACCAGCGCCTCGTCGAACCGGTCGGCATACTGATCGAACAGCGTCCGGACATAGGGTTCCGGCAATACCGCCGGCACCGGCGCGCCGCCCAGCAGCGCGAGGCGGATTTCAGCGCCCAGAATATCGGTTTCGGCGAAACGCAGATAATTCGTGTAATGGGCGCAGGCCTCCTGATGGCGGCTCAGCGCCTCCAGCGCTTCCGCCAGCGCGAAATGCGCCTCGGCCCATTGCGGCGCCAGCGCCAGCGCTTCCCTGTATAGCGACACGGCGTCGCCAAGGTCGCCGCGGGCTTTCAGCATGTTGCCGTATTCCAGCCGGCGGTCGGCGCGTAAGTCATGGGCGTGCAAGGGCGGAACCTTCCGGTCAGTGTGAAAACCGGCGGATTGATACGCCAACCGGCCTGAATTACAATACGATTATTGTACCCGTGCGATGTATCGCCCTGATTTCGCGGATCGTCAGACATCCCCGGCGGGATGACACGGATTGGCCAATGACGCACAGAAGCCGCCGAAAGGCGCGAACAGGAGACCAGTATCATTTCCACGAATAATTGCCCCTGCGGCTCCGGAGAGCTGCTCGACGCCTGCTGTGGCCGGTATTTCGAGACCATGACGGCGCCAACGGCGGAATCCCTGATGCGGTCGCGCTACAGCGCGCATGTCCTCGGCAAGGGCCGGTATCTGGCGGAGACACTTTCTGCGAAGCAGCGCGCCGATTTCGACGTTGCCGAATTCGAGGCTGCATTCGGACAGGTCAAATGGCTGAACCTGGACGTTCGCGCAACGACAGGCGGCGGCGAAAATGACGATACCGGTACGGTCGAATTCATCGCCCGCTGCCGCGACAAGAGCGGCACGGGGATCCACCACGAGCTTTCCACATTTATCCGCGAAAACGGGCGCTGGGTTTTCGACGACTGCATCATGAATCCGAAGCCGGAAACCCGGCGCGTGGAGAAAATCGGCCGCAATGCCCCCTGCCCCTGCGGTTCGGGAAAAAAATACAAGAAGTGCTGCGGGGCCTGACAGGCCGGCCGGCTTCAATCCGGGGCGGGCCGGAAGAACATCACAGTGTCGAATGGCCGCCCATGATCTGGATCAATACGCGTGACCGGGTGAACGGAAACCGCGCGGCGGCTGATTACCCGGCCTGTTTTCGCCTGACTATCCTGCGCAGCCGACACAGACCGGCGTGGAAGGGTCAAAACGCAGACGTTTTTCGGCGATTTCCTCGCCACAGGTCAGGCAGTCGCCATATTCGCCGGATTCGAGCCGTTTCAGCGCCGATTCGATCCGCTGCAGTTCCAGTGCGCGCCGCCGGGCGGTTTCCAGCGCCATGGCCTGGTCCTGCATGGCATCCATGCGCGACAGACGGCCGACCCGGCTCTGGTCCAGTTCGACCGGCTGGCGCGACGCGCTGCTGGCGGCGGACAGACCCTGCAATGCCGCCCGCCGTTCAACGAGCAGCGCCCTGTATTCTTCGATTTGCGTGTCGGTCAGCATGGTTCATTCATGATACAGCACTGAAATAGCGCCGACAAACGTCACGGGGGCTTTGACCGGACGGCGCGGATGGGTGGATCAGATCGTGTCTGGTTGGAATCGCCTATGGCGACCCAACCAACACGTGAATCTGATCTATCTTATTGAAAATAGAGCACCTTCACAGATTTAAATGGAGCCTCTTGCGGTTCCATTTAAATCCGATGTGCTCTAGTCTTGCGACCACGAAATCAAGAATCCGAAAAGAGGGGAACTCCATGAGCCGACTATCATCATTCGACCCGGACAACATGTCGCCGGAACAGAAGGCCGTTTACGACAAGATCGCATCCGGCCCGCGCGGCAGCGTCCGCGGCCCGTTCGCCAAGCTTCTGGTCAACCCGCCGGTTGCCGATTGCGCACAGGCGATGGGCGCGACGCTGCGTTTCGGCGGCACGTTGCCCGCCAATCTGCGCGAACTCGCCATTCTGGTCACCGCGCGACACTGGACCGCGCAATACGAATGGTATGCTCATGCGCCCATCGCCCTGAAAGGCGGGGTGGCCGAATCCGTGCTGGACGCCATAAAGCAGCGCCGTCGGCCGAGCTTTACCGACCCCAATGAAGCGGTGGTGTACGAATTCTGCAACGAGTTGCATGAAAAACGCGATGTCGGCGATGAAACCTATAACTGGGCGGTGGAAAACCTGGGCGAGTCCGGCGTCGCCGAACTGATTGCCCTTTGCGGGTTCTATACCCTGATTTCCATGACCCTGAATGTCGGCCGCGTCGACTTGCCCGAAGGGGAAGAATTGCCGCTCAAGCCGTAAAAAACCACATGACCGACACACACGCACTAGGCATCGATATCGGCGGCACATTCACCGATCTCGTCGTCTACGATCGCAGCACCGGGCGGATCGCCAAGGGGAAGGAACTGACCACCCCGGACGATCCGTCGCGGGGCGTTCTTACCGGGCTGAAGAAGCTGCTGGACGGCGGTATCGCACCCGAATCCCTGTACCGGATCGTCCATGCGACGACCCTGTTCACCAATGCGCTGATCGAACGCAAGGGCGCGCGGACCGGGCTGATCACCACCGACGGATTCCGCGACGTGCTGGAAATCGGGCGCGAACGCAAATACGAACTCTATGATCTGTTCATCGCGATGCCGAAGCCGCTGGCCCCGCGCGACCTGCGCCTGGAAGTGACCGAACGTATCGGCCCCGACGGCGCGGTCATCACCCCGCTGGACGAAAACGACCTGCTGGCCAAGGTGCAGGCGCTGATCGACAGGGGCGCCGAAGCCGTCGCCATCGTCTTCCTGCATTCCTACGCCAATCCGGCCCATGAAGACGCGGCGCTGGACGCCATCGAACGCGCCTTTCCCGACCTGATCGTCACCGCCAGCCATGATGTTGCGCCGGAAATCCGTGAATTCGACCGGACCTCGACGACGGTCACCAACGCCTATGTGAAACCGCTGGCGCATACCTATGTCGACCGGCTGGTGGCGCATACCAGGGAACTCGGCATCGGCGCGCCCTATTTCATGATGCTGTCCAACGGCGGGCTGACCCATATCGCGGAAGCCAAGCGTACGCCCGTGCAATTGCTGGAATCCGGCCCGGCGGCAGGCGCGCTGGTCGCGGCCCATTTCGGCGCCCAGGCCGGTATCGCCAATATCCTGGCGTTCGACATGGGCGGCACCACCGCGAAGCTGGCGCTGGTCGATAACGGTGAACCGCATGTCGCCTATCGTTTCGAGGCGGCGCGCGAGAAGCGCTTCGCCGAAGGCAGCGGGTTGCCGCTGACCATTTCCGCCATAGAACTGATCGAGATCGGCGCCGGCGGCGGGTCCATCGCCCGGATCGACGCGATGGAACTGCTCAAGGTCGGGCCGGAAAGCGCCGGCTCCGTGCCGGGGCCGGTCTGCTACGGACGCGGCGGCACGAACCCGACCGTGACCGATGCGGACCTGCTGCTGGGCTATCTGAACGCCGGTTCGTTCGCCGGGGGCAGCATGAACATCGACGCGGAGGCCGCCGCCCGCGCCATGCAGCCGCTCGCCGAGCGGTCCGGCCTCTCGGTCATCGACACCGCGCGCGGCATCTATGAGGTCGTGAACGAGAACATGGCCAGCGCCGCGCGCGTCCATATCGCCGAACGCGGCAAGGACCCGCGCCTCTATACGCTGCTGGCGACCGGCGGCGCGGGGCCGGTGCATGCCTGGTACGTCGCCCGCAAGCTGGGCGTGCGGCGGATCGTCTGTCCGCCCGCCGCCGGTGTCGCCTCCGCGCTGGGGCTGCTGATCGCGCCGGCGCGGATCGACCGGGTGGCCACCGTTGCGAAACGGCTGGATTCCATCGACTGGCCCGAACTGGAAGCGGCCTACCGGGCACTGGAAACCGACGCCTCGACCGTCATCGCGGAAACCGGGTTCGACCCGGCGGCGGCCCGCATCACCCGGCTCGCCGATATGCGCTATGTCGGGCAGGGGTTCGAGGTGGTGGTCACCCTACCCCCGGGCCCCTATACGGCGGAAAGTGCCGCGATGATGCTGGATGCGTTCGAAACATCCTATCGCCGCACCTTTTCCCGCACACCGCCGGATGTGGTGGCCGAGATCATCAATATCCGCGTGTCGCTGCGCGCCGACGTACCGGGCGAGGGCGCGGAATTCGCTACCGGTGCGGCCGGCGAAACCGGCGGCGCGCAAACCGGCAGCCGGCCGGTCCGCTTTCCGGAAAACGACGATTTCGTGGATACCGCCGTCTACGACCGCGCCCGGCTGCGCCCCGGCGATAGTTTCACCGGCCCCGCCGTGGTCGAGGAAGCGGAATCGACCCTGATCGTCGGCCCGGGCGGCCAAGCCCGGGTGGACGACGCGGGCAACCTGATTGTGGAGCTGCCGTCATGACAGACCTGAAACAGTCCTTCGATTCCGCCACGCTGGAGGTGCTGTGGACACGTCTGGTGTCCATCGTCGACGAGGCGGCGGCGGCCCTGGTGCGGACCTCGTTTTCGACCGTGGTGCGCGACAGCCATGATTTTTCCTGCGTCATTACCGATGTGGCCGGCGGTTCGCTGGTGCAGGCGACCGACAGCATCCCGTCCTTCATCGGCACCCTGCCGCGCACGATCCGGCATTTCCTGGACGAATATCCGGCGGACACCCTGCAGCCGGGCGATGTGCTGATCACCAACGACATCTGGATGGGCACCGGCCACCTGCCCGATATCAGCGTCGGCCGTCCGCTGTTCCATGACGGCAGGCTGGTCGGCTTCGCCGGCAGCACGGCGCACGCGCCCGATATCGGCGGCAAGATCCGTTCCCCGGAACCGCGCGAGGTGTTCGAGGAAGGCTTCCAGATCCCGATCATGAAGCTGATCCGCGCCGGCGAGCCGGACGAAACATTCTTCCGCCTGCTGCGCAAGAATGTACGCGTGCCGGACGAGGTCGTGGGCGACCTGTGGGCGCAGGTTACCGCGCTGGACCTGATGGCGGAACGCACCGGAGCGTTCATGCATGAATACGGGCTCTCGACGCTCGAGGATCTGGCCGTGGAAATCCAGAGCCGCTCGGAGCGCGCCATGCGCGCCGCCATACGCGCGCTGCCGGACGGCGTCTACACGAATACGATCCGCACCGACGGGCTGACCGAACCGCTGGACCTCAAGGTCACGCTGACCATCCGCGATGACGAGGTCTTCGCCGATTACGCCGGCTCCGCCGAGCAGGTCGACAAGGCCATCAACTGCGCCATGTGCTATACCTACGCCATGACCGCCTATGCGGTGAAATGCGCGGCGGCGCCGGACCTGCCCAATAACGAGGGCTCGATCCGCCCGATTCACGCCGTGGCGCCCGAAGGCTGCATCCTCAATCCGCAATACCCGGCCTCCGGCGGTTCACGGGCGCTGATCGGGCATTTCGTGCCGTCGCTGGTATTCGGCGCACTGGCGCAGGTCATTCCGGAAAAGATCATGGCCGGCGCGGGGTCGCCCCTGTGGTGCATCAACCAGTCCGGGGTGACCGATGCCGGCAGGCCCTTTGCCAGGCTGTTCTTCTTCAATGGCGGCATGGGCGGCACGGCGCAGACCGACGGGCAGAGCTGCCTGAGCTGGCCGAGCAATATCTCGACCACGCCGGTGGAGGTCATGGAGCAGCTTGCGCCGCTGCGCATACGGCACCGGAAACTGCGGCCGGGTTCCGGCGGCGAAGGGCAGTATCGCGGCGGGCTGGGTCAGGAAGTGCTGTTCGAAAACCTGACGAAGAAACCCAGCGCCGTTGCCTTCCTGGCCGAGCGCACCCGGATCGCCGCCCCCGGTATCGTCGGCGGGTCGGATGGCGCGAAAGGCGAAGTCCTGATCAATGGCGAACCGGTCGATCCCAAGCGCCAGCATATCGTACAGACCGGCGACCTGATCATGCTGCGCACCCCCGGCGGGGGCGGCTACGGCCCCGCGACGGCGCGCGACCCGGAATTCTTGAAAAGGGACCGGGACGAGGAAAAGGTCTAACCTTCAACCTTTTTGTGGAAATCGAGCAGCAGCCGGTTTACCGCGTCGGCGCTGTCATACATCGTCCAGTGCGAGCCGCCCTCGATGAGATCCAGCCGGAAATCGGGTTTGAAGGACCGCACCAGCGCAATGCGTTCATCCAGCGACGGGTGCGCCGTGATATCGTTGGTGCCCCAGATAATCTGCAACGGGCAGGCGATGCGCGGCAGGTCGATCCGCTGGGTGTCGCCCCAGCTGACCTTGCGGCTGTCGAACCGGGTGCGGCGGACATTGGCGCCATGATAATCGATGGCTGTCTCGTCGATGCTGTCCGGATTGGTCAGCATGAAGGCGAGCAGGTTGTTGCGCACGATTTCGCGGAACACCGCCTCGTCCTCGCCGGCGGATTTGTAGCTGCGCGTGCCGATATCGCGCCCTTCGGGCCTGCCGTAGCCGCTGGATCCGATCAGCGACAGCGCCTTTACCCGCGCGCCGAACCGTGCGGCAATGCAGGAACTGAGCACCGAGCCGAAGGAAAACCCCGTCAGGTGGAATGACGCGTCGTCCCCCAGCATCGTATCGATGGCGCGGCAGACGAGGCTCCGGTACTCATCGCCGGACATTTCCTTGTCGACATCGGGCGAGTCGCCATAGCCGGGCTGGTCGATCGCGTAGACGGTGTAATGTTCGGCCAGCGCATCGATATTGCGCGCCCAGTGATTCCACGATCCCATCCCGCCATGCAGCAGCACGTAGTTGGGTCCGCTGCCCTTGCGTTTGAAGGCGACTTCCGGACGTTCGGTTTCCGCTGTCAGCAGGGTCATCGCGCCACCCCTCGTTCCTGTTCGTCGTCATCCGCCCCGTTGAGCGCTTCCTCGGCTTCCAGCCATTCGGCCTCGGCCTGTGAAATCTTTTTCTGCAGATCGCCAAGCTGCCGGTTCAGCAGCGCAATTTCGACCGCCGGCCCGCGATACAGGGCCGGGTCCGCCAGCTTTTTCTCCAGCAGCGCCTTTTCCCGAGCCAGTTTTTCCATCTGCTGCTCCGCCGCCTGCACCGCCTTGCGCTGGGACGACCGCGCGGCCCGCGCCGAAGCCCCCGCCCGCCGGGCGTCGCGCCGCGCGCCACGGTCGTCGCCCGCGGATTTTTCCGCCTTGTTGCGCCGTTTGTCGGCGCGGCGCGATTCCAGCACGCCCTTGCGGTACTCGTCGATATCCCCGTCGAACACCCTGCAACCCCCGTTCCGAACGACCCACAGGGTCTCCGCGCAAAGCTCCACCAGATGCAGGTCATGCGTCACCAGGATTACCGCGCCCTGATAGGCGTTGATCGCGCTGATCAGGGCATCGCGGGAATCGATATCCAGATGGTTGGTCGGTTCATCGAGCAACAGCACATGCGGCGCGTCCCGCGTGATGCAGGCGAACAGCAGTTTCGCCTTCTCGCCGCCGGACAGCGATCCGATCTTCACATCCGCCTTTTCCTGGCCCAGCCCGAAACCGCCAAGATGCGCCCGGACCCTGGTTACCGTCGCATCGGGCATGCGGCTGGACAGTTCCTGCGCCGGGGTGCGCTCCAGGTCGAAGGCATCCGCCTGTTCCTGCTCGAAATACCCGACGCGCAGCTTGCCGGGCTTGCGCACGGCGCCGCCCATGACGTTCAACTGTCCCATCAGCAGGCGCAGCAGCGTTGTCTTGCCGTTGCCGTTTTCACCCAGCAGGGCGATCCGGTCTTCCGGCCCGAGTATCAGGTCCAGCTTGCGCAGGATCGGCTTGCCTTCGACGTAGCCGACACTGGCGCCATCCATCGCGATCAGTGGCGGCGGCAGTTGCGCCGGATCTGGAAAGTCGAACGCGACCTCGCGATCCGGCCGGACCGGGCGCAGTTCCTCCATGCGCTCCAGCGCCTTCATCCGGGACTGCGCCTGTTTCGCCTTGGTGGCCTTCGCCTTGAACCGGTCGATGAAACTCTGGATATGCTTGCGCTGTTCCAGTTGCTTGGAAAATTCGGCGGCGCGCAGGATCAGCCGCTCGTTGCGGGTCCGCTCGAACCGGTCGTAATTGCCGCGATAGACATTCAGTTTCATTTCGTCGAGATGGATGATCGTATCGACAATCGTGTTCAACAGGTTGCGGTCATGGCTGACCAGCAGGATCGTGCCCGGATAGGATGTCAGGTGCGATTCCAGCCAGAGCCGCGTTTCCAGGTCGAGATGGTTGCTGGGTTCGTCGAGCAGCAGCAGGTCGGGCGCGGAAAACAGCGTCGCGGCCAGCGACACGCGCATCCGCCAGCCGCCGGAAAATGAATCCAGCGGCGCCGCCTGCGCCTCTTCGTCGAACCCCAGCCCGGCGAGAATGGCGGCGGCCCGCGCGGGCGCGGCCTCGGCGCCGATGTCGGCCAGCCGGATATGAATTTCACCGATCCGGTGCGGATCGGTCGCGGTTTCCGCCTCCGCCAGCAGGGATGCGCGCTCTTCATCGGCCGCGAGCACGAAATCGCGCGGCGACCCCTCGCCCTCCGGCATTTTCTGCGACACGGTGCCGATCCGCGCCCGGTTGCGCAGGCTGATCGTTCCCGTATCGGGTTCCAGTTCGCCCATGATCAGCTTGAGCAGGGTCGACTTGCCGGAGCCGTTATGCCCGATCAGGCCAACCTTGTGCCCCTGCGGCACCACAGCCGTCGCCTGGTCCAGCAGGGTTCGTCCGCCGATCCGGTATGTCAGGTCATTGATATGAAGCATTGCAGTCGGAAAAAGCGCTCGTCATTTTATGTTATGGGCGCGAGAAATACCGCAGGGAGCCACGTTACACCAGACAAAGCAGCGATTTTTTTCGACAATAGCGGTTGCAGGGAAGGTTGACACCCTGCCGTTCCGCCGCCAAATCACGATCCGATCTAACGGCGGGCCAGCAGCGCCGTGACGGCGGCGACGGTCTGGCCGGCGCCATTGCCGGCATCGACGCGATGCCAGTCCATGACCCCAAGGTCATAGTCCAGTTGATCGCGCACGACCGCGGGACCGGCATCGGAAGCATCGTTGCGACGCGCCGCCACCCGGCTTTCCAGCACCGCCGCGGGCGCGTCCAGCCAGACACCGGTCACCCGGACACCGCATGACCGGCCGACCGCCGCAATGGCCGTCCGTTCCGCTTCCCGTGCGAAAACCGCATCGGCAACAACGCAATGGCCCGCATCCAGCGCCAACGCGGCCCGTTCGGCGATATCGTCATACACGCGTTCGGAAATCGCCCGCGTATAGGCCGTCGGGTCCAGCCTGGTTTCCGGCGCGACGCCGAACAGCCGCTTGCGCATGACATCGCTGCGGAGCACGAGGGCTCCCGGCGCGCGGCCCAGGGACGGGGCAACTTTCCCCGCGACGGTGGATTTTCCCGTACCCGACAGCCCGCCGATCGCAACCAGTTGCGCCGCGCGTGGCTCCAGAAACGTACAGGCCAGGTCAAGATAGGCGCAGGCTTCGGCTTCAAGCGACTGCTGCTTTGCCGTGTCCGGCTGGGTCCGGGCGGCGGCGACGGCCGTATGCGCACGGATCGCCGCCCGGCAGGCGAGGAACAGCGGCAGGGCCGCCAGCCCCGCCACATCGTCGCCAAGCGCCATATACCGGTTGAACACCTCGTTCGCGCGGTCGCGGTGCCCGCGATGTTCAAGGTCCATCAGCAGGAACGCCAGATCGTACAGAACGTCGATGACGGAGATGTCGTCATTGAATTCGATCGCGTCGAACAGGGTCGGCGCCCCGTCGACAAGGCAGATATTGCGCAGATGCAGGTCTCCGTGACAGCGCCGGATGCGCCCGGCCCTGCCGCGTTCGTCCAGCAACCCGGAAAAACTGTCCAGCGCCGTCCGGGACCGTTCCTCCAGCAGCGCAACCTTGTCCGGATCGAACAGCGACGGGGTGGATTTGCGGATCTCCCGGAAATTTCCGTCGATAATGTGCCGCATGACCGCGGCGCCGCCCCGGTCGCTTGCCGGGGCCGCTTCATCGTGAAACCCGAATATGGAATCCGCCAGCCCGGTCATCAGTTCCGGCGTCAGTTCCCCGGCTTCGGCCATGCGGTCGAACAGGGAATCCTGGTCGAATCGGCGCATTTCGACCAGCCATTCGACGGGTTCGCCGTTCCCGTTCAACTGAAAGGCGCCATCCTCCGCCCGTGTCACCGCCACGACGCCGAGATAGAGCGACGGGGCCGTACGGCGGTTCGTATCGATTTCGGCCTCGCAAAAGGCGCGGCGGCGCGCCAGGGTTCCATAGTCGAGATATTCGAAACGGATGGCGCGCTTCATCTTGTAGACGCGGTCGCCAGCCAGGAACACCACCGAAATATGTGTATCGATTCGCTGGACGTTCTCAACATCCCGCCCGTAACTCTCCGGTCGCGACAGAAAGGCAATCACGTCCCGCTGGATATCGTCGGTCGAATTATCCGGCACGCGGATTGCTCCCCACTGTTCTGGACTTTAGGCTTATCGTTAATGTGGGCGAATAGTCAGGGAATGCAACATGGATAACCTTTGGAAGGTACTGGTTCTGGGTCCCATGCCCCCGGCGGCGACCGATATATTCGAGGCGCGGGACGATATCGCCTATGAGGTCGTGACCGACGTATCCGAGGCAAACCTGATTGCGAAGATGAAAGGCGTGCACGGCGTAACCGTCCGCACCGCGATCATCACACCAAAAGTCATTGCCGTCGCCGACCGGTTGAAGATCGTGTCCCGCTATGGCGTCGGCTACGACAATATCGATGTCCCTGCGCTGAATGCGCGCGGCATTCCGCTGGCGGTCATCGGCACGGCCAATGCCGTCCCCGTTGCCGAAGCCGCCATGTTCATGATGTTCGAACTGGCCAAGATGGGCCGCGAGCATGACCAGGCGGTACGCGCCGGGAACTGGGATTACCGGTTGAACACCCATGCGATCGAACTTTGGGAAAAGAAGCTGCTGATCGTCGGTTTCGGGCGTATCGGCACGCGGCTGGCAAAACGCTGCCTGGCGCTGGAAATGGATGTCCACGTCGCGGACCCCTATGTTTCGCCGGAAGTCATTGTTGCCGCAGGCTGCAAGCCCGTCGCGGATTTCCGGGCAGCACTGCCGGATATGGACTACGTGTCGCTGCATCTGCCGTTTTCGCCGGAATGCGCCAACATGTTCGGCGCGGCCGAATTCGAGGCCATGAAGGAAAGCGCTATCCTGATCAATTGCGCGCGCGGCGGCATTGTCGACGAAGGGGCGCTGCATGCGGCGCTGTCAAACAGGACCATCCGTGGCGCCGGGCTCGACGTCCTTGAATCGGAACCGCCGAGAAAGGACAACCCGCTGTTCCGGCTGGACAATGTCATCTTCAGCCCGCATATCGCCGGCGTCACACGCGAATCCGCGCATCGCATGGCCATCACCTGCGCGCAGAATGTCGTCGACGCGCTGGACGGCTCGCTGGACCGGGGCATGGTCGTCAATACGTCGGTTCTGGATCCGGCATAGCCGCATGCAGCAATAACCGCGCCGCCGCGGCGGATCGGCGCCCTGCTGCCGGTACGCGGCGTCGCTGGCGAACGGCCCGTCCGGCAGCATCACCGGCGCATCGGCGGACTCGGAATTGAGCGGCAGAACGCGATTTCGCCGAAGAAACCCGGCAGCGGCGAAGGGAATTTCGCCAGATTAACCAGGGTAGTGACATTTTTTAAAAAATTATTGCAGTGGGGTTTAAAATAGGGAGGGACAATATCAAGATATCTCGCTACATGTTCGCGCGAAACGGTGCCGCAACCTGCGCCGACAACGATGTAACAAGATAATCCTGGTACCTTAAGAATGCTGAACCGACACGACGATCTGCAGGGATAACCCGGTAGACCGACTGGCATGACAGTATTGCGTATTTTTGTGGGCCTGGCCGCCGGGGCGGCTTTTTTGAATGTATTGCTGACCCTGCAAAATGTCTGGCCGACACCCTGGGTCCGCAGCACACCCGAAATATCCATCGAAATTGTCATACTCCTGTGCGCCTTCGCAGTCGTGACGGAGTTTCGCGGCCTGCCGGGCAGGACCGCGCGCTGGGCCGTCTCCGCGGCCCTGCTCTTGCTCGTTATCGGCCGCTATGCGGACATTACGGCGCCGGCGCTCTTCGGACGGCCGATCGACCTGTACTGGGATGCGCAGCATTTGCCCGCGGTTGTCGCCATGATCATGGAAAGCGCCCCCGCCTGGCAGGTTATCGCCCTGGCTGTTGGCATCGTTGCAGGCGTCATTATCCTTTACCTGACCATCCGCCTGGCGGTCGGCGGAATCCTCGCCGCCATGCCGGTTGCGGGACTGCGGCGCGGCGTCGGCATCGCCTCGGTCCTGGCGATCGTCCTGTATTCGGTCAATTCCGCCGGCGTTCATACGGGAACGGCGACGGCATATGCCTTGCCCGTAACACCGGTTTACGCGGCGCAGGCCAATTTCCTGATCAGGGCGAGCCGGGCGGACATGCGCCAGCCCGCCGTCATGCCCGCTTCCGACCTCGCGCATGCCGGAGGCGGCGATGTCTATACGTTTTTTTTCGAATCCTACGGCGCGATCGTCCATGACCGGCCGGAGATGCGAACCGCGCTTGCGGGCGATTACGAAAACCTGAACGCCGTGCTCGCGAGATCCGGCTGGCAATCCGTATCGGCGCTCGTCGATTCCCCGACATTCGGCGGCGGATCCTGGCTGGCCCATGCGACGCTGCTGACGGGCGACTGGATCACCCGCGAACCGGAATACCGGATGTTTCTGGCCGCCCCTCCGGAAACGCTGGTCGACCGGTTCCGGAAGGCCGGATACCGCACCGTGGCCCTGTTCCCGGGGATCAGATTGAACTGGCCGGAAGGCGCGGCGATGGGCTTCGATTCAATCATGACGTCAAGGAACATCGCCTATCGCGGCCCGGCCTTCGGCTGGTGGACGATTCCCGACCAGGCCAGCCTGGAAGCCTTCCACCATGCCGAAATCAGCCGCAGCGACCGGAAGCCGCTGTTCCTGACCTATGCCTCGGTGATGAGTCACCTGCCGTTCGGTCCGACCCCGCCATACCAGGCGGACTGGGGGCGGATCGCGACGGAAACGCCGTTCGACCCGGCGGAAGCGGACGCCGCGCTGGCGCTGGCGCCGGACTGGCAGGACATGACGCCGGCCTACCTGCGGTCCATCCGATACAATCTCCAGATGCTTGGCGGATTCCTGGAAAAGCGGGCGCCCGAAGACGCCCTGATCGTCGTTCTGGGCGATCACCAGCCGCCTGCGGTAGTCAGCGGGGCCGCCGCATCATGGGCGGTTCCGGTCCATATTTTTTCGCGCAACAGCGCCATCCTGGAGCGCTTTGCCACCGCCGGGTTCCAGCCCGGTCTCACCCCGGCGTCGCCGGTACTGATGCGCATGGATGCGCTGAACCACCTGCTGCTGCACGCGCTTGATTCATCCCCGCGTCTGGCGGGAGCCTTGCACCGTTGAAGTACATTTCGTTCCTGGTTCTGGTCGCCGCAACCGCGACGACCGTAGCCCTCTGGTCAATTGCAAATCAGCCCGCCACCGCGCCGGCATGGATCGGCGGGCCGCTGGCCGGCCTGTCATACAGCCCTTATGGCGCGGGGCAGGACCCGACGGACGGCGACATGCCGACCCCGGAGTCCATCGGCCGCGACCTCGATCTCCTGCGCGGACAGACCGCGACGCTGCGGACATACAGCGTCGACGGCACGCTGCGCGACATCCCGGCGCTGGCCGCCGAAAGGGGCATCGGCGTCATGCCCGGCGCCTGGATCGGGCCCGACCGGGAACGGAACCGGCGTGAAACCGACAATCTCATCGCTATCGCGCGGAACGACAGTAACGTCCGGCGCGTCCTGGTGGGCAACGAAACGCTGCTCCGCAAGGACATGTCAGCCGACGCGCTGATCGCGGAAATCGAACGGGTCCGCAGCCGTATCCGCAAACCCGTCAGCACGGCGGAAACCTGGGATATCTGGCTGGCGAACCCGGCGCTCGCCGCGGCGGTCGATTTCATCGGCGTCCAGGTTTTGCCGTACTGGGAAGGCATCGCCGCCGAAGAAGCCGTCGGTTATACCTTTGCCCGGCTGGCGGAAATAGAAGCGGCCTATCCGGGCAAGCCCGTCGTCCTGACCGAAACCGGCTGGCCGAGCATGGGCCGGACGATCCGGCAGGCCGAAGCCGGCCGCATCGCGCAGGCGACGTTCCTGCGCCGGTTCGCCAATGCCGCGGCGGCCCGGAACCTGGATTATTTCATCATTGAAGCGTTCGACCAGCCCTGGAAAATCGGTCCGGAAGGTCTGGCAGGCGGCTACTGGGGCCTGTTCGATGCCGACCGGCAGCCCAAGTTTTCCTGGACCGGTCCGGTTCAGGAGCACGTCAACTGGCTCGAATGGGCGCAACTGGCGGCGCTGCTGGGCCTGATGCCGGCGGCCGCCTATATGGCCCGGCGGCCTGGTTTGCGGACAGGCGGCGCGCTGCTCACCGCGGCCACATCGTTTACAACCGCAACCCTGCTGGTCCTGCTGGTCATGACCATGGCCGGTCTCTACCTCACGATCGCGCAGACGGTGCTGTGGGGCGTATTGCTGGCTTCGGCGCTGTTCCTGCTGGCGGGGGTCTTCATCGACGGCATGGAGGCCAGCGACCTGTTGTGGAACGGCGGCATGCGGCGCCGCTTCGGCCCGGCCCGGCCTGAAGACACGCCGCGCATGGTGTCGATCCACGTCGCCATCTGCAAGGAGCCGCCGGAAATGGTCCGGCGCACGCTGACCGCCCTGGCCGCGCTCGACTACCCCGATTTCGAGGTCATCGTCGTCGACAACAATACCCCCGATCCGGCGATGTGGAAACCTGTGGAGGCCTGTTGCAGGATGCTGGGCGACAGGTTCCGGTTCATCCACCGCGATACCCTGCCCGGTTTCAAGGCCGGGGCGCTGAACCTCGCGCTTGCCGAAACCACACCACGGGCCGATGTCATTGCCGTGATCGACAGCGACTATGTCGTCGCCAGCAACTGGCTGGCGGATCTCACGCCGCATTTTGCCGATCCGGAAATCGGACTGGTTCAGGCGCCGCAGGATTACAGCGATCTGGGCGAGAACGGGTTCAAGGCCTGCTGTTACTGGGAATATTCGGGATTCTTCCGCATCGGCATGGTCCGGCGGAACGAAGCCGACGCGATAATCCAGCACGGCACCATGACCATGGTCCGCCACACCGCGCTGCGCGAAGCCGGCGGCTGGGCCGAATGGTGCATTACCGAGGATGCGGAACTCGGCCTGCAACTGGCCAGCCTCGGCTGGAAATCCGCCTATACGGCGCAAAGCTACGGCCGCGGCGTCATGCCGGATACCATGCGCGCTTATAAGATGCAGCGGCTGCGCTGGGCCTATGGCGCGATGCAGATCCTGAAACGTCACTGGCGCTGGTTCCTGACCGGCGACGATACGAAGCTGACCGCGGCGCAGCGCTTCCATTATGTCGCGGGCTGGCTGCCCTGGCTGACCGATGCCGCCGGCCTCGTCTTCACCGTTGCGGCCCTGGTCTGGACGGTTCTGCTGTCGGTCCTGCCCAATCAGGATACACCGCCGGTCATTGTGCTGATCCCGGCGCTGGCCGCGTTCGCCTTTCGCCAGTGGCGGATCCTCCACCTGTACCGGCGCGCCGTCGCCTGTTCGGCCCCGAAACGCTGGGGCGCCGCGCTGGCCGGTCTGGCGCTGAACCATACGGTCGCAAAGGCCGTGCTGCAGGGCCTGGCGACATCCGGACGGCCCTATCAGCGCACGCCGAAAAAACGGAGCGGCCCGCAGCTTGTCCAGGCCCTCGCCATGGCGGGCGAGGAAACCCTCATGCTCGCGCTGCTGACCGGCGCCGCGATCCTGTTCGCCGTGATGCGGGCGCCGCTCGCGGCGGCGGACGGGATCTGGCTTGCCGCCCTGGCGGTCATGGCGCTGCCCTATGCGGCGGCGCTCGCGCTGACGGTCGTCAACGCGGTCACGGGCGGCGCGGCCCGCGACAGGTCGGCCGACGGTTTGCTAAACCTGGTGCACGACGCAGCGCCCGTCCTCCCCGAACCCGAGCACGCTTCCGCGGCGCGTGGCGCAACGGATCGACGCCGGCGATCACGCCGGCGCGCTGGCGCCGTGCGATGAGGAGCTGCGGGCCGCGGCGATTTGCCATGCGCTGGTTTACGGTCAGTCGTAACCGAACAGCCAGCGGGTGGTGCCGCCATTCACATTTTTCACCGAATGCGGCACATCGCGCGGGATGAACACCTCGTCGCCCGGCGCGACTTCGACTTTCTCGCCATTCAGCGTCAACTCCAGCCGTCCTTCCAGCACCGTCAGCAGTTCATTCGTCGAATGGATGAAATCGTTCCATTCCTGCCCGGGCGGATCGGTAAAGGCATGGCAGGAATAGCCCCGTTCCCGCCAGGATTCCGCTACCGTGGCATGATCCACCGGAGCGGAAAACCGGCTCCTATCGACGCCGTCCGCCTCTCCTGTCATCCTTCCCTCCACAGAACTTCAGGGGGAGATAATACATCATGCCAGAAATCAGGGAAATCACGAGCGGATTGCGCTTTCCGGAAGGCCCGGTCGCCATGGCCGACGGGTCGGTCATCCTGGTCGAAATCGCCGCGGGACGGGTGACGCGGGTGCTGCCGGACGGCACCAGGAAGACGGTGGCGGAACCGGGCGGCGGGCCAAACGGCGCGGCCATCGGGCCGGACGGCAAATGCTACATCTGCAACAATGGCGGTTTCTCCTGGGTCGAGGAGGACGGGTTGCTGCGCACCGGCGGCACGGCCCCGGACTACACGACCGGGCGGATCGAGCGGATCGACCTGGACACCGGCGAGGTCGAAACGCTGTACACCGAATGCAACGGCCACAACCTGCGCGGCCCCAACGACATCGTCTTCGACGGCAACGGCGGTTTCTGGTTCACGGACCTTGGCAAGCGCCGCCCGCGCGACATGGATATGGGCGGCATATACTACGCCCGCGCCGACGGCAGCATGATCGTCGAGGCGGCCTATCCGGCGGTGACGCCGAACGGCATCGGGTTGTCGGCCGATGACAGGACGCTCTACGTGGCGGAAACCGAAACCGGCCGGCTGTGGGCATGGGACATTATCGGCGAAGGCAAGCTCAGCAAGGAACCCTGGCCCAGCGTCAATGGCGGCCGCTGCATCGCCGGCGTGGACGGCTACCAGCGCTTCGACAGCCTGGCGCTGGACAGCGCGGGGAACATCTGCGTCGCAACGCTGGTCAACGGCGGCGTCACGGTAATTTCGCCGGACGGCAGGAACATCGAACACATCCCCATGCCGGACCGGATGTGCACCAATATATGCTTCGGCGGACCGGATCTGCGCACTGCCTACATGACCCTGTCGACGACGGGCAAGCTGGTCTCGATGGAGTGGCCGCGACCGGGGCTGCCGCTGCATTACCTCAATAAATGAATCACGCCATGCCCCGCGGCAGCCGGCGCCGCGGGGCATGGATAGCGGATTAAGGCGCGGAACGGATTGGCCACCGTCAGAAGCTGAAAAAGCGGGATAAACTGATCTGGCCCCGTGCATTTCAGCTTCGTTCCGATTAGAATGATTCAATAATTTTACCATGGCTGGCACGAGGAGTACCGAAGAATGGCCAACGAGGGATACCACGAACCGATCGACGAACTGTCCGACGAAACCCGCGACATGCATCGGGCAATCACGTCGCTGATGGAGGAACTGGAGGCCGTCGACTGGTACAACCAGCGGGTCGACGCCTGCAAGGACGAGGACCTGAAGGCCATCCTCGCGCATAACCGCGACGAGGAAAAGGAACACGCCGCCATGGTCATGGAATGGATCCGCCGCAAGGACCCCAGCTTCGACAAGGAATTGAAGGACTACCTCTTCACGGACAAGGTGATCGCGCATCGCTGACAGGGCCGTCGGCACAAATCATACCGGGGCGGCCTCACAGATGCCGGGCCGCCCTTCTCATTGCCATATGCGCTCGCCACGACCCATTGGCCGCTTGCTCGTGCGGCCTGGACTCAAGACTATGGCACATCAGCGGCGGGCGGCCTTCGCACCCGCATACAGCACCGAATCCCGGCGTTCGGCATCCGCGGCGATGGCGGCGAAATCCGCCGGGTCCAGCCGCGTCGCGGGGGGCGGCATAAGCCGGAAATTGCCGTAGCGGTCCTCGCCGCTGATCAGCGAGACCTCGGTTTCCGGACCCGCGGAGGCTTTCATGGACGGCACGATATAACGGATGGCGGCGCCGATACGGCGGTCGCCGGTGCCGTTCGGACCCGAGGCATGAAACAGGTGGCCGTGATGCAGCGAGGCCTGGCCCGGCTGCAGCACCACATCGACCGCGTCGGATTCATCCACCTCGACGGCGATTTCCTGGCCGCGGGTCAGCAGGTTGTTGTCGGCGAAGCTGTCCGCATGGGGAACGATACTGCGGCCATGGCTGCCGGGAATAAATCGCATGCAGCCGCTCGCCACCGTTGCCGGCGACAATGCGACCCAGAGCGTCACTTCATCCGCCCGGTCGAGCCCCCAATAGGTGAGGTCCTGGTGCCAGCTCACGAAACTCGGCGTGTTCGCCTCCTTGATGAACAGTCCCGAACCCCAAAGGATCAGGTCCGGACCCAGCACGGCGGTGGCCGCGGCAATCATCTTCGGATGCCGGACCAGCCGGGCGAAGGACGGCAGCAGCCGCGCCGGATAGCCGCGCAGCAGGCGCAGCTTCTGTTTGTCCGCGCGCACTTCATCTTCGGCCCGTTCCAGATCGGCGCGCAGTTCGGCGGCTTCCTGTGCGGACAGGATATCGAACGGAAAAACAAATCCGTCGCGGGCGTAATCCGCGGCAATCGTGGGCGTCGATACGTTCATGACGAAGTTCTCCGATCCGGTTCGCGCAACGCTGCAATACCGGAGAACTGTAGCGGCCCTGACCGGTTGCCGACAAGCCGCCAGATGTCGTGGCCTGTCGTCGCGGCGCCGGAAGTTGTCCCTGGCGATTGGTCCCAACTTGAATTCCGTTCAGTTACCGGCCATTTTGCCTGCATGTCAATTGCGCCGAAACCGACCCCGCCCTTCGCCGCCCTGCGCGCCTTTCACGCGGTGGCGACGCATGACCGCTACCGCGATGCCGCCGCGACCCTCGGCATCACGGAATCGGCGGTGAGCCACCAGGTGCGCAAGCTGGAAACATTCCTGCAAACGGCGCTGATGGACCGGTCCGGCCCGCGCGCCGTGCTGACCGATACGGGGCGGCGGTATTTCGAACAGATCGATCCCGCCATCCGCCAGATCCAGGCGGCGACGGAATCCCTGCTGCCGACCGGCGGGCGCGATACGGTGCGGCTGACCCTGCCGCCTTCGCTGGCGGCGGCCTGGCTGATTCCCAAGCTGGGCGCTTTCGAGAAGGAAAATGCCGATACCGACCTGCAGTTGATCACCACGACCCGGGTCATCGACCTGCGGCGCGACCAGGCGGATATCGCCATCCGGCTGGGCAAGGGACACTGGCCGGGCATCGATGCCAGCTTCCTGCTGGAGGAAACCGCCTTGCCGGTCTGCGCGCCCGGTTACTTCGAGCAACTGGGCGGCGATGCGTCCCCGGGCGGCAATCTGCCGCTGCAGGGGGCGCGGCTGATCATCAATGGCAGCTTTCCCGATGAATGGGAGGAATGGGCCCGCGCCCGCGGCATGCCGCCGCCGGACCTGAAAGGCGCGATCACGCTGGATTCGCTGGCCCAGGCGTTGCAGGTCGCCGAGGGCGGCCATGGCGTCGCCATGGGGCGGCGGCCCGTGGTCAATGACTGGCTGACCCGCGCGGCGCTGATCGCCCCGTTCGGCAAGGCGGACCCGACGGGTGCGGGGTATTACCTGTGCCGCGCCGCCGGCAAGACACCGACCGCCGCCGTGCGGCGGCTGGAGCGCTGGCTGCAATCGGTCGCTGCCGCATAAATCATTCATGACTTGAATTGTATTCAAGTCATCGTGAAACGAAGTCGCTGGAATCCTGCTACGGTTTCCCCCATCTTTCGCCTCAACGGATGGTCGCGGCATGGCCCGGCCCGAACAGGAGATACGATATGACACAGCTTGCAGGCGAACAGCCCGCGGCCCGGCGCGAAGTCCGGTCGGCGCTGACCTTCATCACGCGGCAGAATACCAAGCCGTATTTCAACAGTTCCGCCCTGACCGGCGGCGCGCCCGAGGTGTTTTTCGGCACCGAAGACCATAATGTCACCGTGGAGGACATGCGTCCGATTGCCGATACGCTGTCGCTCGACGTGCAGGGTTTCGAACTGATGACCAGCCCGACCGCCGTCGACGACCTGTATGACGACAATGCGGTGGACACCGCCTATGCCGACGAACTCAAGGCGCTGCTGACCCGCCGCTTCGGCGCGACTTCGGTGCATATTTTCGACGTCACCCGCCGCGCCGATGCCGGCGCCGGCGCGCCGAACCGGGACGGCCTGCGCGGCCCGGCCGACCGGGTGCATGTGGATTACACGGTCAAGAGCGGCCCGCAGCGGACCCGCGACATTCTGGGCGACGCGGAAGCCGAACGCCTGTTCAATGCCGGCGCCCGCATCCTGCAGGTCAATGTCTGGCGGCCGATCAGGGGCCCGGTGAAGCGCTCGCCGCTGGCGCTGGCCGATGCCTCCAGCGTAAAGCCGGACGAGTTGATCGCGACCGACCAGATATTCCCGGACCGGGTCGGCGAAATCTACAATGTCGCCCATGCCTGGACCCAACGCTGGTATTACGCCTCGGAAATGGAACGCGACGAGGTGCTGCTGATCAAGGGCTGGGACTCCGTCGCGGATGGCCGCGCCCGGTTCACCCCGCATGGCGCCTTCACCCTGCCGGATACCGAAAACGCCCCGGCGCGCGAAAGCATCGAGGTCCGCACCCTCGTCGTCATCGAATAGTAGCGTCGCGGATAATACCGTCCGCCCGGTACTTGCGTCAGTCGTCCGGCCAGATCACCGTGGCCGCCGCGAGTTCCGGCCAGCCGATGGGCGAGCCGGCAATGGCGGCCGCTTCCGCATCGGGCAGGGAGGCATCCCACCGCCCGCCGATAAAGCGCCGCCCGGTCACCCCGTCCGCATCGCGGGAACACAGCCAGGCCACAGGCGGCCCCATCACGGTCGGACGCAGCATTCTGGCGGGATCCATGCCGGATTCCTTCGCGATGAAGGCGGTATCGGTCGGCCCGCCCGGCACCACCACATTGACGGTGATACCGGTGCCGTCCAGTTCCTGCGCCCAGGCCGCCGATCCCGCTTCCAGCGCCGCCTTGCTGGCGCCATAAGGCATGTTGCGCAGCATGGTGAAGAAGCTGGTGGTCACGTTGATCACCCGGCCCCAGCGGCGCTTTTTCATGCCCGGCAGGGCCGCGCGCATCATCTGTAGCGGCCCTTCGGTATTGACCGACATGAATTTGCGCCAGACCTCCGGCGTCAGCTCCTCGATGGTCAGCAGATTTTTCTCGCCGTCCGGGCGAATTCTGCTGGCGCCGAAGCCGGCATTATTGACCACGATATCGACCTGGCCGAACACATCCGACACCCTGCCGACCGCGATCTCGCAATCGCCCGGCTCCGCCACGTCGCCGCCGATGGCGAACACGCCGTTGGTGCCCGCTTCCTGGTTGATCGCCTCCGCCGCGCGGGCCGCCGCGTCGCCATCGATATCCATCAGCGCCAGCCGGTGACCGTCCCGTACCATGCGCCGCGCCATCGCCTGTCCGATCCCGCCGGCGCCGCCGGTGATGATGGCGACCCGTGTTTCCGCCTGTCCGCTTGTCATTTTTGTCATGCCTCCCTGAAATGCCTGTCGCCGGAGGAGTATAGGAATACAGCCGCCATTCGCCAGTCCGGTTCGGTCACCGCCTTGCAGTTGCAGAATGCCGGGCGAGCAAAGAAAAGTCGCCGTCCGTGGTTGCCATTGCGCGGCGAAACGCCAACTTCATGACGTGGCGACACCGCACTACACCAACGGCTGGCCTTGCCACGAAACCTGAAACAGAAATCACCCGTTCTGAAGGTACATTGATTGATGCATGGAGTTGCAGGAAGCGGGAAAACAGCATTACGCGGCGGCACATTTCTGGCGATGATATTCGCCGTCGGCGTGAGTGCCGTCGGCCTGCGCGCCGAGACCCCGTCCCAGCCGGGGCGTTACGGCATCTGCACGAAGGCGGAAGTCCTGCGCCTGCTGGATGCCGGATTCCCGCAACCGGACGTAACGCGGTTGTGCGTTACGCATAGCATGCCGGATGCCGACGCCGCCAGGGCGGCGGCCCCGCCAAAGGCCGCCGGCGGGCTGGTCGAAAAGGATCCTAATCCACCACCGCCGCCGCCGAAGAAACCTGAACTTTCGTTAATTGAATTCCCGGCGATTGCCGACTGGCGCGGCCCCGGTGCACGCCCGGACCGCGCCCGCTGGCAGCCCGCCTATACGGCCGAGGGGCGGCCGCTTTCGGATATCGATATCGCCGCCGGGGCCAGGGTTGCCGTCCGGGCCGACGGTTTCCCGCTGCGCCGGGTTCCGGTGCGCGACGTGCCGGGCCTGCTACAGGCGGTCAAGAACGCGAAACCGGGCGACTATATCGAACTGGAACCGGGCACATACGCGGCGAAAATCTATCGCGGGATCACCGTGCAAACGGCCGGACGGGCGGAGGCGCCGATTGCCGTCGGCGCCAAGACCCCCGGCTCCGTCACTCTTAAACTGGAGGCATCGGAAGGCTTTATTGTCAAGGCGCCCTACTGGATATTCGAGAACCTGGAGATCGAGGGGAATTGCGCCGACCACAGCCATTGCCACCATGCCTTCCATGTGGTGGGCAGCGCGACCTCCCTCGTGTTGCGCAACAATCACATCCGGGATTTCAACGCGCAGCTGAAGGTCAACGCGATTTATGACGACAATCCGGATTTCGGCCTGGTGGAAGGCAACAGCGTCTACGATACCCAGGGCCGCCAGACCAGCGCGCCCGTCACGAAGCTGAATATCAATTCCGGCAATGGCTGGATGGTGCGAGGAAACCTGATCGCCGATTACGAGAAACGCGGCGGCAACGGAATCAGTTACGGCGCCTATTTCAAGGCGAACAGCCGCGACGGCGTGTTCGATGGCAATGTCGTGGCGTGTTACATGCAGACGGAGGTCAAGGGCGGCGTCCGTCTGGGCCTGTCTATCGGCGGCGGCGGCACCGGCCAGAAATTCTGCCGCGACCAGAACTGCGATTCCGAACACACGGGCGGGATCATCCGCAACAATATCATCGTCAACTGCCCGGTCGATGTCGGCGTCTATCTGAACAGGGCCACCGATACGCTGATCCACAACAATCTGATCCTGAACACGCGCGGCATCGACTCGCGTTTCCCGACATCCAGCGTGCGGGTCTTCAACAATATCCTCGACGCCCGGGTGAAGGAGCGCGACGGCGGAAAAGCCAGCGGCGACCACAATCTGCTGATCTCCGGCGAGGATTTCGAGGCGACGGATCTGGACGCCGTTTTCCGCCACGTCGACGGCCTGAAGCTGACGCCCACGGAAAAAGGCCTGCGCGCCATAACCGGAAAAGGCGCGGAGATTCCGAAATCGGCGACCGATATCTGCGGCAACCCGCGCAAGGCCGGCGCCCCGGATATCGGCCCCGTGGAATATCAGTCCGGGAAGCCATGCGTTCCAGGCGCCATGTGGAAATAGCGCCAGTCCGTTGACACTGTCGCTTCGGGACGGGTCAGGCAGGTTGGCGAGGAGGGGCGCCCGGGCTATACCAACGAAGGGCGCGGGACGCGAAATCCGTCGCCTGAGCCACTGATGGAGAATCGCGCTTGGACCGCCGGATATTCATACAGGGAATTGCGGCGACGGGCATGGCCGTGACGGCCGTCACCCCGGCGACCGCCGCAGCCCCGATGCATACCCGACCGATCCCGAAATCCGGCGAGACGATCCCGGTCATCGGCCTGGGGACGTGGATCACACTCAATGTCGGCGATGACCCGCAATTGCGGGCGGACCGGCTGAAGGTCGTACAGGCGTTTTTCGACGAAGGCGGGCGGATGATCGATTCCTCGCCCATGTATGGTTCTTCGGAAGAAGTCATCGGCTGGTGCCTGGCCCGCATCCCGGATCGCAACCGCGTGTTCGCCGCCACCAAGGTCTGGACGCCGACCCGGTGGCTCGGCGAAAGGCAGATGGAAAAATCCCTCGACCTGTGGGGCGTGGCGCAATTCGACCTGATGCAGGTGCACAACCTGCTGGACTGGGAGGCGCATCTGGAGACCCTGCTCGCGTGGAAGGCGGCGGGGCGGATACGCTATATCGGCATGACCACGTCGCATGGCCGGCGGCATGACGACCTGGCCGAAATCATGGAAACACAGCCCATCGATTTCATTCAGATCACCTATAATGTGCGGGATCGCGAAGCGGAGAAGCGACTGCTGCCGCTGGCCGCGGAGCGCAGGATCGCCGTCATCGTCAACCGTCCGTTCCGGGGCGGCGAACTGTTCAACGGTGTCGAAGGCCGTCCCCTGCCCGGCTGGGCGGCGGAAATCGATTGCGCCAACTGGGCGCAGTTCTTCCTGAAATTCATCATCTCCCATCCCGCCGTGACCTGCGCCATTCCCGCCACCAGCCGGGTCGATCACCTGTACGAGAACATGGGCGCGGGCCGCGGCGCCCTGCCCGGTCCCGACATGCGGGCGCGCATGCTGCGCCATATGGAAACCCTGTGAGGCGGCGCCGATGATCCCGTTCTCCAGGGACGTTTTCCTGAACGTCGTCGAACGCTATGGCGCGGCCATGCAACCCAGCCAGATCATCGCCTTCCTGTTGGGCTGCGCCATGGTCGACATGGTCCGCCGGTACCGGCCGACCGGCAGCCGCCTGATTTGCGGATTGATGGCCGCCGGCTGGTTCTGGATCGGCATTGTCTACTACGGCAGCTACATCGTGGCGCTGAGCTGGGCGGCGTGGATCGCCGCCGCGGCGTTCGTCCTGCAGAGCGCCTTGCTGCTCGTTTTCGGCACCCTCCAAAACGCCCTCGCGCTGCAATACGAACGAAGCGTTCATGCGAATGTCGGGATCGGGTTCATGCTGTACGGCCTGTTCGCCTACCCGGCGACAGCGGTCGCAACCGGGGTGGCGCTGAAATCGGCGCCGGTCGTCGGCCTGGCGCCCGATTCAACGCTCCTGTTCACCCTTGGGCTCCTGCTGGTCGCGAAGAACCGGACGCCCCTTCTGCTGGCGATTCTGCCCCTGGGGCTGGCGGCCGCCAGCGGCATTTCGGCAATCCTGATCGGACTTCCCGAGGATTACGTCATGCTGCCGGCGGCGATTTTGGCGCTGGTGCTGATCATCGCGAAAAACCGGCGCGCCGGATAAACCGGCCGGCCGCCACGACTACTTTCTGCCCTGTTCCGGCGGGTTTGGCAGTGCGGCGATCACGGACATCAGGCCATCGCTGTATCCGTCGCGGAGGCTGACCCAGTAGGGATCGTCGCGGCGGTATTTGGACAGGTTTTCCGCCGAAAAACTGTCCTTCCTGTAACGCAGCAGATCGATCGGCCCTTCGACGGACAGATTGCTTCGAATCGTCGCGTCATAGGACAGCAGCGCCAGTTTCGCCGCCGTATCCAGCGAGGTCTTGTCGCAGATTGCCCGGTCGAGAATCGGCTTGCCGTATTTCGTTTCACCGATTTGCAGCAGTTGCGAACGCGACGAGGCCTCGATGAAGTTTCCGGCCGAATAGATCTGGAACAGGCGATGCGCCTCGCCCAGGATCTGACCGCCGACAAGAAACGTGGCGTTCGGATCGCCATGCATCCGGACGAATTCGCCGTCATGCTGCAGCACATCGCGCATCTGGCCGCCGACCATGCGCGCGACTTCGAACATGGTTTGCGCGGAAAACAGGTCCCGGCCCGAATCGGGTTTGTTCAGGTTTTCCCGCAGCAGGGTGATCACGGCCTGGGTCGTCCCCAGGTTGCCCGCGGACAGGATCGCGATCACCCGCTTCCCCGGCTGTTCGAAAATCGACATTTTCCGGACCTTGGCGATCTGGTCGACACCGGCATTCGTGCGGGAATCCGAAGCCATAACCAACCCGTCATCCAGATACACTCCAAGACAATAGGTCATTTTGCGTTCCTTTTGGGCTAACCCTGTTAAGAAAATCGTATTAACGATGTGGCTAATTTATGGGCGGAATTCGATACGATGCAAAAGCGCCGCACAAGCGAAATTGGTGCCCGATACAGCAAATATTTTTCTTTCCCTCAAGGAGACTCCCGTGACCACGAATCTGGCGGAAATCGTCGCAACTGTCCGCGCGGACATGGAATCGCATATCGGTTCCGGCCGCGTCGCCGATTACATTCCCGCGTTGTCCCGCGTCGATCCCCGGAAATTCGGCATCGCGGTCACCACCTGCGACGGCGAAACCATCACCGCCGGCGACGCCGAGGAACCCTTTTCCATCCAGAGCGTGTCCAAGGTCTTCGCCCTGACCATTGCGCTTGAAAGGGTCGGGGAAGCGTTGTGGCAGCGGGTCGGGCGGGAGCCTTCCGGCTCCGCCTTCAATTCCATCGTCCAGCTGGAGCACGAACACGGCATTCCGCGCAATCCGCTGATCAATCCCGGCGCCATTGTCGTCGCGGACGTGATTTTGAACCAGCGCGACCCGAAACTGGCGATCACCGAAATCCTGGAATTCCTGCGCGCCCGCGCCGACGACCGGTCGGTGCAGATCGACCAGGAAGTCGCCCGATCGGAAGCGGATACCGGGCACCGCAATACCGCCATGGCCTATTTCATGCGCGCCTTCGGCAATCTGAACAGCCCGGTCTACGATGTCCTGACCACCTATTTCCATCAATGCGCCATCACCATGAACTGCGTCCAGCTGGCCCGCGCCGGGCTGTTCCTGGCCGGCAGCGGCCGCGACCCGATTTCCGGCGAGCAGGTCGTCAAGGAAGCACGGGCGCGGCGCATCAATGCGGTCATGATGACCTGCGGCCATTACGACGCCTCGGGCGACTTCGCCTTCCATGTGGGCCTGCCGGGCAAGAGCGGCGTCGGCGGCGGCATCCTCTGCGTCGCCCCGCACCGCGCCTCCGTCGCGGTCTGGTCGCCAGGGCTCAACGCGGTCGGCAACTCGCTGGTCGGCTCGCTGGCGCTGGAACGGCTGGCCCTGCTGACGGGGTGGTCGGTTTTCTGACCAGACGGTAGAATCGCACTACACAACGACGTCCGAAACAGGAGGGCACCCGATGACCACCAAATCCGCCACCGCCGCCTCTGAAACCCATAGGGCGCCGGAATTCCGCCATCCGGACGACATGGATTGGGAAATGGGCCGGTTCAAAAACCGCACCAAGTTCCTGTTCCACCCCTCCGAAGCGCATCCGACGCGGCCGAATGCCGGGTTCCTGCATTACGAACCGGGAGCGGGATTTCCCTTCCACAAGCATGAATTCGCGCAGGTCTGGTACATCATCGACGGCACCTTCCGCATGGGTGAAAAGACCTATGGACCCGGCACGCTGGTCTGCATGGACGACCCGCATTTCGAGGACGAGATGTATACCGAAACCGGCGGCACGGTGCTGTTCGTACAGTATCCCGGGCCCAATACCGGTGCGCGGCCGCTCTATGAGGGGCGCATGAATCTCGCCCGCCCCGAAACGCCCGAAGAACACGATCTGGACCATTAGGCGCGACCGACGGGAGCACCGCGTGACATCCGCCACACCAGCGCCCGGCGGCGCCCCCGCACCGCGCACCCGGGCGGTCGCGGCGCTGCGCGGGGCCGGTATTCCGCTGCTGATCCTCGGCCTCGTTACGGCGCTCGTCGCCGTCGACTTCGTACCGCTGCCCGAAGGGGCCAGCCCGGACAGTGTGCGCACCGGAATCCTGGTGGTGTTCACCATCGCGTCCTGGGCGATGAACCTGCTGCCGGAACCGTTGACGACGCTGCTGTTCTTCCTCGCCGCCATGCTGTTCCATATCGCCGCGCCGACGACTGTCTTCGCCGGCTTCGCCACGCCGACATGGTGGCTGGTGCTGGGCGGCGCCATTGTCGGGATCGCCATCCGCACCACGGGGCTTGGCCCCAGGCTGGGGCGGCTGTTCTTCGGCCGGGCGAGCGGCGGCTACCGCTATTTCATCGCCATGGTCGTGGTCGCCTCGGTCAGTCTCGCCTTCCTGATGCCCTCGACCATGGGACGGGTGCTGCTGCTGGTGCCCATCGTCATGGGGCTGGCGGACCGGCTCGGCTTCACCCCGGGGCGCACGGGCCGCACCGGCCTGATCATGGCCACGGCGATGGGCAGCTACCTGCCCTCCACCGCGATCCTGCCGGCCAATGTGCCGAACACGGTGCTGCTGGGCGCCGCCGACGCGCTGTACGGGATAAAGCTGCAATACGGCTCATATTTTCTGCTGCATTTCCCGGTGCTGGGGCTGGTCAAGGGGGCGGTGTTGATCTGGCTGATCTGCCGCCTGTTCCCCGATACCGTGGCGTCGCAGCCGGCCGCCACCACCGCCGGACATGGGCGGCTGTCCTCCGGCGAGGGCCGCCTCGTCTTCCTGCTGGCGTTGATGCTGTCGCTGTTCGCGACCGATTTCTGGCACGGTATTTCGCCGGCCTGGATCTGCCTCGGCGCGGGGCTGGCCTGCCTGCTGCCGCAATCGGGGCTGGTGTCGTCGAAGGAGCTGCAGCAGGGCCTGGCCATCGGGCCGCTGCTCTACGTCGCCGGGTTCCTCAGCCTCAGCGCGGTAATCGCGCAAAGCGGGCTTGGCGCCTGGGCCGGGCGCGGGCTGCTCGACCTCGCCGAGATGACGCCGGACAACCCGATTGCCAATATCCCGCTGGTCGCCGCGATCTATGCCGGGATCGGGCTGCTGACCACCCTGCCCGGCCTGCCCGCCGTGCTGACGCCGGTCGCGGGCGAATTCGCCCAGGCCAGCGGACTGTCCATCGATACGCTGCTGAACCTGCAGGTGCCGGTCTTCGCCACGGTATTCGTGCCCTACCAGTCGCCGCCGATGATGATCGCCATGCTGATCGGCGGGGCGGCGCTGAAGGACGGGTTGAAGCTGTGCCTCGTCCTGTCCGCCATCACCGTCGCCGTCATCCTGCCGCTCGACTTCGCCTGGTGGTGGCTGCTGGGGGAATTCAACGTCTGATCGATTCCTATGCCGCCGTCACCCGGCAGCGCAGTTCGCTCTGCAATGTCGAATGCAGGAAGCAGGTGCGTTTGGCGGAATGCATGACATCGCGGGCGTATTCCGGATCCGGTTCGTCCGGGTTCAGATACAGCACGGTGCCGATGACCGGCGCTGCTTCCGGCGCGGCGCCGGGCAGGGGAATGTCGATGGCCTGGATCATGCGGTAGTCGTGCACCGGGCGTTTCATTGCCGCCGCATAGCGGCCAAGCTGGGTCATGAAACAGAATCCGATTCCGGCGGCAAGCAGCACGGCGCTGGACGGCGCGGTGGGCGACCCCGCATCGGAGGACCCCCGCCAGGCGAAAACCCCGGCTTTCGGCCGCGCGATGCCGGTTTCGCCGACAATCGCGCCGTCCGCCGTGACCCGCGCGGTGGCGGATACCCGGTTGCGGCGGTTCTGCACCGCATCCAGCCCCGAACCGCCGGTCTGGACGAATGTCGGATCGTCCGGCCGCAACCCGCTCTTGACGATGCAGGAGGTGCCGACCGCCGACAGCGGCGCGGCGGGCAGGACATCGATGCCGACCGCAAGTCCGCAGCCGGGCGGGTCCAGCGGTACCGGCGCGCCGTGCGATACCAGGCTGAACTCGCTTATGAAGGCGCTGCGCATCAGGTAGCCGGCCAGCGACCCGGATACCGCCTCCAGCGCCAGCGCGGAGACCGCCCGCTTCGGCAGGTCCCTGATCGAAACCGCGACATCGGGGTTCAGCCCCGTGCCTTCCATCGTCCCTTGCAGGATCGAGCCGCTGAGGCTGTAGTGATTGGTCATGTCGACCGACAGCGCCGACGCGGGAATGCCCTGTGCGGCGGCTTTCTCGGCGACAGCCCCGGCAACGGAACACGCCATCCCGGCGGCGAACCAGGCCAGCGGCGGCGGCGCCCAGTCGGTGCCGCCCAGCCCCGGCCCCTCGTCGCAGAGCAGTTGCCAGGCCTCATCCGCAGCCGGGCGGAAAACCTGCCCGCGTTTCTGCATCACCTCCAGCGGGTCGAAGGCGGCCCAGATCCGTTCGAATCCGTCGGGCGGTGGTTCCAGGCCGGCGCAGGCGGCCGCCGCGTCTATCGCCAGCGGCCCGGTCTCCTGCAGAAATTCATCGGAAGCTTTGTCGAATGGCACGGCGATTTCTCCCCGGGATCAGGCGCGGCGACTTTGTTGCGGAAAAGATTATACGCATCGACCCGATGAATAAATGGCGGCGCCGCAGCCGGATATTCGGGGAACCGTGCCGGGCAACCGTCCGTTCATACCGGTGATGCCGTACCGCTCGGCCGGCAATCGAACTTTAGGAAAGGGACAGCACCGATGAAATTTCTCACCGATGGCGAGTATTCATTCAGCGACGAAGAACTCTCGCTTTACGCAAAACACGATCTGCGCCGCTACAGGGTCACGATTGACCGGGAAGTGTTCGAGCGCCGCTACAACGCCACCGCGTCCGGCGATTTCCATGAATACTGGGGCCTGCTGATGGACAACAAGGCGGAACTGGAACGCCTTGCCGCGGAAAAGCATGCCGCCATTGACGCCACGCCGGGCACGCCGATAACCATCGCAACCGACGACCTGCAGGATTACTGACCGGGACGGCCCCGGTTGGCCGGCGGCTCGCCGGAGCCGCCGGCATAAAAACGTCGCTTGACAATGCATCCATATATCGTGTTTTCTGGATATATGGATAAAACGCAGACCCTCGATGCGCTGTCCGCGCTGTCGCAGGGAACCCGGCTGGATGTCTTCCGACTGTTGATGAAGGCCGAACCCGAAGGACTGTGCGCCGGTGACATCGCCGAACGGCTGGGGGTGCGCCAGAATACGATGTCCGCCAATCTGGGCATTCTGGAGCGCGCCGGCCTGATCCGGGGCGTCCGGGAAGGGCGGAGCATCCGCTATTTTGCCGACCTGGACAGCATGAGGGCATTGCTGCGGTTTCTGATGGAAGACTGCTGCGGGGGGCAGCCTGAACTGTGCGCCCCGTTGCTGCGCGATATCGTCACTTCTTGCTGAAAAAACCCGACACATGAATATTGAATCGATAATCGTCCTGTTTCTCGGCGACCGAAACGCCGCCACCGACCCGCGCCCGACGCACCGGGAAGAATTCGCCCGACCCGGCGCGCCCGCCTGACCGCCACCTGCCCAGGGAAAGCACACCGCATATGACTACAAATATGACAGCCGCCGCGCCGGCCGGCATCGGATTCTTTGAAAAATGGCTGTCGGTCTGGGTCGCCCTGTGCATCGCCGCCGGGATCGGGCTGGGCAGTCTCGTGCCCGGATTGTTCGATGTGCTGGCGAAGCTGGAATACGCCTCGGTCAACCTGGTGGTCGCGGTGCTGATCTGGGCGATGGTCTATCCGATGATGGTGAATGTCGACTTCGCCAGCCTGCGCAGCATCGGCGACCGGCCCAAGGGGATGGTCATCACCATTCTGGTCAACTGGCTGGTCAAGCCCTTCACCATGGCGGCGCTGGGCGTGCTGTTCTTCGAAATCCTGTTCGCCGACCTGATCGCCCCCGCCGACGCGGAACAGTATATCGCCGGGCTGATCCTGCTGGGCGCGGCCCCCTGTACGGCGATGGTTTTCGTGTGGTCGCAGCTCACGCGTGGCGATGCCACCTACACGCTGGTCCAGGTGTCGCTGAACGACGTCATCATGATCTTCGCCTTCGCGCCCCTGGTCGCGCTGCTGCTGGGCGTCACCAGCATTGTGGTGCCCTGGGAAACGCTGCTGCTGTCGGTCGGTCTCTATGTCGTCATCCCGCTTGCCGCCGGTATCGTCACCCGGCGCTGGCTGGTCAGCCATGCGGCGCGGGGCGAATCCGGCGCCGCGGCGGTGGAGAAATTCACCGGGACGATCAAGCCGGTATCGGTTTCCGGGCTGCTGGCCACGGTGGTGCTGCTGTTCGGATTCCAGGGGCAGGTCATCCTCGACCGGCCGGTGCTGATCGCGCTGATCGCCGCGCCGCTGATCATCCAGTCCTACGGTATCTTCGTCATCGCCTATGGCGCGGCCTATCTGTGGAAGGTGCCGTTCAACGTGGCGGCGCCCTGCGCCCTGATCGGCACGTCGAACTTCTTCGAACTGGCGGTGGCGGTCGCGATCAGCCTGTTCGGCCTGTCCTCGGGCGCGGCGCTGACCACCGTCGTCGGCGTGCTGGTCGAGGTGCCGGTCATGCTGTCGCTGGTCGCCTTCGCCAACCGCACACGGGCACATTTTCCCGGCAGTTGACCGGATTCCCCGCTGTACATGCGGCGGCGCGCCGGTATTGTCGCGCCATGCAGAAGGATCCCGCATCGTTCCGGAAACTCGCCGTCATCACCGGCGATCACAAGGCCAGCGACCCGACCAAGCTGGGCGCCGCCTACGGGCCCGAAGACCTCGCCGCGCATGCCGCCATGGTCGCGGCGCTGGAAAGCCTGAACCGGTTTTGCATTACCGTGTACAACGACCATGACGGGCTGTTCGAGCGGCTGACGGCCGACCGGCCCGACCTGGTGGTCAACTTCTGCGACACCGGCGTCAACAACCGGCCGACGCGGGAACTGAACCTGCCGGCCTGGCTGGAGCTCCACGGCATTCCCTATACGGGCGCCTCGCCGCAGGCGATGGTGCTGTGCTTCGACAAACAGGTCGTCCGCCTGCTTGCGGAGGCAATCGGCATCGAGGTGCCGCGCGAAGCCTGGATGCCGGCCGAAAAGGGTTTCCAGACGCTGCCCGGATTCTATCCGGCGCTGCTGAAACCGAATACCGCCGATGGCAGCGTCGGCATCACCAAAGACGCGGTGGTCCGAAACGACGACGAGGCGCGCCGTTACCTCGCCTTCCTGCACGATACCCTCCCAGGGCACGACGTGCTGTGGCAGGAATACCTGCCGGGACCGGAATACGGCGTCGGATTGATCGGCAATCCGGCGGATACCCTGACCGCGCTGCCGCCGCTGGAAGTGGACTTCTCCCAACTGCCCGCCGGGCTGAACCCGATCCTATCCTTCGAATCGAAGGCCGACCCGGATTCGCCCTACTGGACGAAGATCGCCTTCCGCAGGGCCGCTATCGATGCGGCCACCGCCGCGCGGCTGACCGGCTGGGCCGGCACGCTGTTCGGACGGCTGGGCCTGCAGGATTACGGGCGGTTCGATTTCCGCTGCGCCGACGACGGGCGGCCGAAGCTGATGGAGGTCAACCCCAACCCGGCCTGGGCGAATGACGGCAAGCTCGCCTTCATGGCGTCCTTCGCCGGAATCGCCTACCCGCATATGCTGGAAATGATCGTCGACGCCGCCATCACCCGGCTATAGCACATCAGGATAGAATGGAACCGCATCAGGTTCCATTCTATCCTGTGAAGGTGCTATATCTTCAATAAGATAGATCAGATTCACGTATTTGGTTGAATCGCCTCTGGCGATCCAACCAGATACGATCTGATCTGTGCCGCGCGTCACAATAGCTTGCGGGGAATCGCCACTGTCCAGTGCCGTGATTCGAACGGCGCGCCGCCGTCGAAAGCCTCCACATCGCCGGAAAACTGGAAGGCATCCGCGGTTACGGACAGCCGCGTGCGGCAGTCCACCCGGATCGACCAGTCGTCGCGCCGCAGGGTGGCGCTCTGCACCAGTTCCGTCTGCGCCGACAGCGGATCGTCCTCGACGATCCGGTAGCGCTTCATCATCGTGAAGCCGATGTCGAGGTCGATATCCTCAAGCCGGGCCAGCGCCGCGCCGCCCAGTTCACCGCCATCGCCGCGCAGCGTATAGACCATCTCGTTCGTGGTCAGGTCGATCTCGACCCGCCGGCGCATGTCCATATGGGACAGCTTCTTCTGCTGCGCGCCCGGCGCGGCAACAGGCTCCCCAAACGGCCGTAATCCGGCATCGTCATCACGATCCGGCCGGACCGGAAGATCGAGAAACCCGGTCCCCGTCCGCACGGTCAGGATCGCCGTTTCCGGCGCCGGCCAGATCATCGGCCAGTACCCCGTGGACAGGGCCAGCCGCAGCCGGTGCCCGGCCGGGACGGCCTGCCCCAGGTCATCCAGCTTCAGCGTGACGCGGTACCATGTCCCCGGTTCCAGCGGCGACGGGAATTCGTGGCTGTCGCGATGGGTCAGGTTGAGGATGCCAAAGGATATTCGCCCGGACGTGCCATCGGGATGCACGTCGCACAGCCGCGCGACGAGAAAGGCCACGGGCTTGTCCGATTTGATATCGAGGGTGAGTTCCGGCGCGCCGAACAGGTCGATATCCGCCGCCAGCGGATCGCTGTCGAACAATTGCGAGCCGCCATCGTCCGAGCGCTGGTCGCGTGGCGCTTCGCCATCCGACCCGAAACCGCACCATTCGCCGCCCCGCACGCCCATGGTATGCGGCGAACTGAAGCTGACCTCGTGCGTCTCGTGCTCCGCCTCGGACAGGTGACCCCAGCCGAGATGGTAACGGCGGGTCGCCGCCTTCGCGTCGGGCCAGTCCGCCTCCGCGACCCAGCGGCCGGGCCGGGTCTCGTATTGCGGCTGCGGCGGCAGGCTGTCCTGGACCCAGACCCGCAGCATCGGTTCGTCCATGATTCCGTCGTCAATGCCCTTCAGCCAGTGATCCCACCAGCGCACCGCTTCCTGCAGATAGCCGATGGAGGGGCCGGGAACCGAGTCATGCGGAAAGGCGTGCGACCACGGGCCGATCAGCCCCTTGCGCGGGCCCGGCAGGCCTTCCAGCAGTTGCGACACCGCATTGGTATAGCCGTCCGCCCAACCGCCGATGGCGTAGACGGGACAGGACACCGCGGCGAAATCCTCGCAGACCGAGCCGTGTTTCCAGAATTCGTCGCGCCACGGGTGCCCCATCCAGACCGCCGGGAACGGCTGCAACGCGGCAATCCGGCCGCGCCACATGTCGCGCCAGCGGTCGCCGACGATCTGCGGATCCGGCGGCAGCGCGTTGTAATGCATGAAAACGGAACCCCATTGCATGTTCTCGTTCAAAAGGCAGCCGCCCTTGTAATGCGCGTCGTCGGCATAGCGGTCATCGGCGGCGCAGAGCGTGATGATCGCCTTCAGCGCCGGCGGCCGCAGGGCCGCGACCTGCAGCGCGTTGAATCCGCCCCAGGATATCCCGGTCATGCCGACGGCGCCCGAACACCATTCCTGCGCCGCCAGCCAGGCGATCACGGCAACCGCGTCCTCATGTTCCTGGGCGGTGTATTCGTCATGCAGCACACCCTCGGAATCGCCGGTGCCGCGCAGGTCGACGCGGATACTGGCATAGCCGTGCAGGGCGTAATACCGGTGCATCGGTTCGTCGCGCAGCCGCATGAAGTCGCGCTTGCGGTAGGGCAGGTATTCGAGCAGGGCGGGAGCCGGCCCCTGTCCTTTCGGCAGCCACAGCCGGGCGGCGAGCTTCGTGCCGTCCGGCATCGGAATCCAGATGTTCTCGATTTCCTCGATCGTGGACAGGTCCATCGGCGGATACCGGTCAGCCATCCACGGCCGGCCGGCGTCGGCGCGCGGAACGCAATTCCTGGGTCGACCAGTAGCTGAGCGCCAGCCGCTCGCGCGCCCGCATGCCGGCCTCGAGGTTCCAGCAGTTCACGATGCCAAGCCGGAAACCGCCCGGCGGCATGGAATGCCAGGCTGGCGGGCGGTCCTCATGAAAGGTTACCTGCACGCTGGTAACGTCCGGCATGGCGCGGATGTCGTCGATCAGGTCCCGCGGCGGATGGTGGTACTGGACGTTATGCGCGCCGAACAGCACGACGCTGTACCCTTCGCGGCGCGCTGAATCGTCGTATTGCCACACGCCGTCGCGGTACAGCCGGACCAGCGCATCGACCCAGGGATGGCCGCCGTACAGGTCCGGCCACTGGTCGGCGAAGCGCAGATGCGCCTCGATGATCCGCGCGCCGATGGTTTCGAAATTGGCCATGCCGGTATAGCCCGTCAGGTTCCTGCGCAGCCAGTCCCCGCAATATTCCTCGATCTCCGGCTTGCTGTCGGCCAGCACGGTCCAGTAATCGAACATCCCGCCCTTGAGCGGCTCGCCGGTGGTGTGGCGCCACCATTTCGCCTCGCCATCGACCACCGCGACATCGGTCGAAACATGCTCGCCTTCCAGCAGGGTCGTCCAGAAATGACCGGGTTTCTGATGCGTCTTGTAGTCGGTCAGGTTGCGCATGACGCGGCTGCCGGTCCCCATGCCGCGCATGTTGAAGACCGGCTTGGAGAAGACGGGAAAGGACGGCGGCTCAAGCCCGTGCGGACCGCAGGCAAAGCCCTGACTCTCGGAAATCTCCAGTTTGTTGTAGACCCATTTGTATTCCGGATACCACAGCCAGGCGTCGCCGTCCTCGGTCGGAACATTGACGTCCTCGGGGCAGTCCACCCCCTCGAAATACTGCATGCGCCACGGATCGGCTTCCCGGATCGGCATTCGCCACCCCACTCTGTCGCCGCGTTTCAAGGAATACGGCAGCCGGATATTTGTAGCCCCCGCAGCGGCGGCGGGCAACGACCACAAAATCGCTTGACCCGGCAACGCCATGTTGAAACAAGGGGCCGGCCCCTTCTCCCGCAGCAGGTCTGACCGAAGCGTGCCGAAAATGCTGCCCTATGCCGCCTTTACCGCCGTGCGCCAGAACACGCTGCATGGAATCCTGTTCATGTGCCTCGCCGTGGCGCTGATGCCGGTCATGAACACGATCGCCAAGATGCTGGCCACGGAATACCCGTTGCAACAGGTCGTCTGGGCGCGGTTCGCCGGGCATTTCCTGATCATGCTGCTGCTGTTCATGCCGCGCCGGGGCTGGCGCGTCTTTGTCACCACCCGGCCCCTGGTGCAATTCGCCCGCTCGGTGACCATGTTCGCCTCCAACGGCTGTTACATCGTCGCGCTGTCCCTGATCCCGCTGGCGACCGCGTCATCGGTCAGCTTCACCGCGCCGCTGATCGTCACCGCCCTGTCCATGCCGCTGCTGGGCGAGCGGGTCGGACCGCGCCGCTGGGCCGCCGTGCTGGTGGGGTTCGCCGGCGCGCTGATCATCATCCGCCCGGACGGCGCGTCGATCGCGACCGGCGAAATGCTGGTGCTGGTCTCCGCGACATCTTTCGCCTTCTACCAGATCCTGACCCGCAAGCTGGTCGCGGTCGACGCGCCGGACACGCTGATCCTGTACACCGCGCTGGCGGGGACGCTGATTACCAGCGCCGTCGTCCCGTTCTATTTCGAAGCGCCGCGCGAATGGCTGCATGCGCTGGGGTTCGTCCTGCTGGGCGGCATTGGCGGCGCGGTCCAGTATCTGGTCATCAAGGCGCTGCAATACGCCCCCGCCGCGATCACCGCTCCCTTCGCCTATGGGCAGCTCATCGGCGCGACCGTCCTGGGCTATTTCTTCTTCGGCGATTTCCCCGACAGCTGGACCTGGGTCGGCGCCGCCATCATCGTCGCCAGCGGCGTTTATGTCGCCTATCGCGAGCGCGTCCGCGCCCAGGAAAAGAACCGGTCATAGGCGGCCTCCGCCATCCCCCGCCCGGCGGCTTCAGAAGAACAGCGTCAGGTTCTTGGCCTGCAGGACGCTCTGGTCGAGGAAGATTTCGCGCGCCGCGATTTTGAACCCGCCGCCATCGGGGCGCAGCCGGTCATGGCGCTTGCCGACAAAGAAGTCCGTCTCCGTCTCGTTGCGGTTGCGATAGATGAAGAAACGGCAATGCGTGTCGATACGCCCGTCATCCGCTTCCACGACGCGCAGATTGGCGATCATGTGGCTGGTGCGGGAAACCGGCTCCTCCGCCCAGTGCAGCCCGGTCATGATCTGCTCGACCCGTTGCTCCAGTTCGAAGCGGCCCTCGTCGAACCAGTTCAGGTCGGCGCCTTCCCTTGTGTATTCCCCGTCCCATTTGCCCGTTTCGCGATTGCTCGCGACCGGCATCCAGTAGCGGATATCCGCGTCCAGAAGGGCAAGCCATTCGCGAAACCGGCGCGTATCCAGCAGGTCGGCCTCCGCGATATAGAACTGCTCCACCCGGTGGCGGAGGATGACCTGTGCCAGGAAGGCGCTCTCCGGCGTCGCGTCCATGACCGGCGCTATTCCGCCGCCTGCAGCGGCTTGCGCTGGAACGGGGGGCGGTCCATGTCGCGCGCCCAGCGACCGTAATAGGCGCGCTGGTTCTGTTCGGAGACATCCTCGGTCGCATAAATTTCGCCGCCCAGCCAGGATACCGGCCAGCCCTTGCGCTCATGCCCCATGCCCATGCCGTAATGGAAATCATGGCGTTTCGCGATGGTGCCGCGCGCGCCCTGATGCGCCGAGCTCCAGTTTTCCATGTCGTCCTGTTCGGTCAGGCCCGACGGCCCCTGGTAACGGATGACATAATGGCGCAGCACGTTCTTGACCTCGTCCGGCGCCGATTTTGGCGCCAGGAAGATGCGCCAGATTTCGGTTTCATGCGGACCGGAAGGATGCCAGGTGCCCATGCTCTGCACCCCGTTGGAGTAGGACACATTCGGGAAGATCGTGCCGCCATGCCCGTACCAGCGCGCCTTCTCGCCCAGCTTCGCCTGTCGCTTCGCGTAGCAGTCGCGGAAGTAATCCTCGACCACCGCCATTTCCTGATAGGTGGGCACGTAGGCGTAATCATCCTTGAACAGTTCGCCCCGGGCGTTGTGGCCTTCCTTCGTCAGGATGTTCAGCTTGTGCACCGCGCGCGTTTTCGACACCGTGTCATAGGTATGCCGGCCCCTGGTGCCGGCGGGCGACAGGACCACCGCATCGACCGAGGCGTGGCTGGGGTTGTGATAGTAATCGCCGCCGAAATTCTCCGCGCCGAATTTCCAGTTGCACGGCACTTTCCATTTGAAGACGCCGCCAAAGGCTTCCCAGTCGCCATGGGTGCCGTCGGGCAGTTCGCAGTAATCGTCGAAATAGAAGCGCAGGTCGCCCAGATAGTCCTCGAATGCCGGCGTTTCCTCGTCCCAGCAGGCGAAGACATAGCCGTGATAGCTGGCGACACACGCCTCGATCAGCCCCCATTGCGACCGGTCGAGTTCGTTGTGATAGCCGCTTTCCAGCTTCGGCACGCCGATCAGTTCGCCCTCGTCGGAAAACACCCAGGCGTGGAAGGGGCAGGCGAATTTGCGTGAATTGCCGCTGTCGTAACGGCAGACCCGCATGCCGCGATGGCGGCAGTTGTTGAGGAAGACATGCAGCCTGCCATGCCGGTCGCGGTTGAAGATGACCGATTCCTCGCCCATCCGGCCCAGCATGTAGTCACCCGGTTCCGGAACATGGCTTTCATGGCCGACAAACAGCCAGGAGCGCGCGAAGATGCGCTCCAGTTCGTCGTCATAGATGGCCTGCCCGGTGAAAATTTCCCGGCTGATCCGGCCCTTGTCCAGGTTGACCAGCCCGCCCGTATACCGCCGCGCGCCGCCGCCGCTCATTGCGATGGCCTCCCTCATCACATTCGCATGCCCGAACATAGCGATTCCGCGGGCCGGGCGGCAATAGAGGCGCCGCAATCCCGCAATATCCGGCATTTTCCCCGCCGTCGGATCGCTATAGAATGCAACTGTCACCACCTTACAGGGGGAGCCGGAAGCATGAGCATCGAATCACCAATCTGGCCGGCGCAGCTGGATCACCTTCGACTCAATTCCGATGACCCGGCGATGCTGGCCGATTACTACGCCACCGTGTTCGGCTTTCACCGGTCGCCCTTCGAGGACGATACCTTCCTGCTGCAGGGTCCCGGGCGGCGACTCGTCATCGGCGGCGGCAGGCCGGGCGAGCGGCCCTATCACGGCTTCCGGGTGCAGAGCCGCCGGCAGCTCGAGGAGATCCGCGACTTCGTCCAGGGACAGGGGCTGAACACCGAACCCTCGCCGTCGACCGTTTTCGAACCCGACGCGGTGGCGGTACGCGACCCCGATGGCTGGCTCGGCGTCTTCGGCCTGCCGCGCCGCGACCTGCCGTCACGGAAAGCGGTCAATACGCCGTCGGCGCTGAAGCTTTCGGGGCGGCTGCAGCATGTCGTTGTCGCGACGAACAACCTCGCGCCGATGATGCAATTTTACGAGGACGTGCTGGGTTACGCCGCATCCGATTACTGCGCCGCCGATGTCGACGACCCGGCGACGCGCAAGGTCGCGTTCTACCGGTCCGACCCGGAACATCACAGTTTCGCGGTGTTCAGCGCCTCGGAAGTCCGTTCCGACCACCATGCCTATGAAGTCGATTCCTGGAACGATATCCGCGACTGGGCCGACCACATGGCGTCGCGGAACATCAGGCTGTGGTGGGGGCCGGGCCGCCACGGCCCCGGCAACAACCTGTTCTTCATGATCAGGGACCCGCACGGGAACCAGGTGGAAATTTCCGCCGAACTGGAAAACCTGCCGCGCGAAATGGCGCCCCGGACCTGGCCGCTGGAGGAACGTTCGCTGAACCTGTGGGGTCCCGGCTGGATCAGAGATTAGCGACCATTGCCGGCGCGACTTCCTCCATGAACGGTTCCAGCACCGTCGTCCGGCGCAGGACGCGGCTTTCATGGGCTGTGTCGAAGGGGGTCGCGCGGTGCAGCACACAGCGATTGTCCCACATGACCAGGTCGCGCCGCCGCCAGCGGTGCCGGTAGATCAGTTGCGGCGCGGTCGCGCGCTCGTTCAGGTCCGCGACCAGCGCCCGGCCTTCCGCTTCGGGCATGCCGGTGGCGTAGGCGGCATGTTCGCCAAGATACAGCGCGGCACGGCCCGTTTCCGGATGGACCCGGACAATGGGATGTTCGACCGGCGGCGCGGCGGCGCGCTGCTCCGCCGTCATCTGGACGCGCGCCCCGGAACGGCGCCGGGAATCGTTCAGGTCGTGGACGGCCGTCATGTTCGCGATGCGCGTCCTTGTGGCGTTGTCGAGATCGTCATAGGCCGTATACATGTCGGCGAACAGCGTATCGCCGCCTTCGCTGGGAATCTGCAACGCATACAGCATGGTGATGGCGCCCCTGCGGTGCGACCATGATCCATCCGTATGCCAGATCATCGCGCCCGGATCCGGATGTTCCCCGGTCGGCCGGCCATCCCTGTCCAGGTTGCTGATCACGAAAATGCCGGGATCCACACCGCGATACTGGCTCAGCACATGTTCCTGGATATCGCCGAAATACCGGCTGAGGGTGATCTGCTGCCGTTCGTCGAGCCCCAGGTCGCGGAAAACCAGCACCTGGTGCTCCAGCAGCGCCTCTTCAATTACCTTGAACAGCGCCTCGCCGGAAAATCTGGTGAAGTCCAGGCCCGTTATCCGCGCTCCGAATGGACCGCTGAGGGGTGCGATATTGAAACAGCGCTTACCCGCAACCATGACCGGCGGCATCGTTTTCCTCCCACGGAATTTCCGCCTGAACCGAGGCGGATTCATCACAATAACGCTTCGAGAAGGCAATAGTTCACTGACGGCAGACCGCTCAAGGGGCAGCCGCCCACCTATTCTTCCCGCCATTCCCATACGAAAGCCTGAAGACAATACGGGCGATCATTTTGCCGGACAAGCGGGGAAATAATCTGAATCGCTATAAAATACTGGATTTGGGGGATTTTTTTCCCGCATGCATCGCAGTCAAGGAAAGCGATCCGAAAACTGGCCATTAAATGACGCGGGGAGGAAAACTGTAATATCTGGCAAGGCCTTGGCAGGTGCGCGCATAACGAAGCCGCGGGGGATTTCAGAGTCCCAGAATGGCCTTGGCGATAATATTCTTCTGGATTTCGTTCGATCCGCCATAAATCGACGCGGCCCGGCGCAGGATTCTCTCGCTCATGATCCCGACGCTGTAATCCGGACCGACCGGCGCCTCATTGGTGTCCGGGCGCACCTGGCCCGGTCCGAACGGCAATGCGTAATACGCCATCGCCTCGACCAGAAGCTCGTTCAGTTCCTGTTCGATCTGCGTCCCGCGGATTTTCAGGGTCGACGATTCCGCGCCCGGCGGCCGCCCGGCGCTCATCGCCGCCATCATGCGCAGATTGGTCACTTCCAGCGCCATCAGATCGACCTCGACCGCCGACAGTTTCGCCCGATATTCCGCGTTGTCGATCAGGGCGCCGCCTTCCGACCGTTCCATCGCGGCGATTTCCCTGATCTTTTCCACCACCCGCTTCGATTTCGAGACGCCGGCGATACCCGTGCGTTCATGCCCCAGCAGGAACTTCGCATAGGTCCACCCCTTGTTTTCCTCGCCGATGCGGTTTTCGACCGGCACCCGGACATCGTCGAAGAAAACCTCGTTCAGGTAATGCATCCCGTCCATCGTGATGATCGGCTTTACCGTCACGCCGGGCGTTTTCATGTCGATCAGCAGGAAGCTGATGCCTTCCTGTTTCTTTACATGCGGATCGGTCCGCACCAGACAGAAAATCATGTCGGCCCGGTGCGCCTGCGAGGTCCAGATCTTCTGGCCGTTGACGACGTATTCGTCACCGTCGCGGACCGCGCGGGTCTGCAGCGAGGCGAGGTCCGACCCGGCCCCGGGTTCCGAATAGCCCTGGCACCAGAATTCGTCGCTGGACAGGATTTTCGGCAGGTAGCGCTGTTTTTGCGCGTCGGTGCCGAAGGTGTAGATCACCGGCCCGACCATGGTGATGCCGAAGGAACTGATCTTGGGGCAGTCCGCGGCCTGGTATTCCTCGCCATAGATGAATTTCTGCACCGCGCTCCATCCGGTCCCGCCATATTCCCGCGGCCAGCCCGGCGCGATCCAGCCCTTGCGGTACAGGGTCTTCTGCCAGTCGACCATCGCCTCCTTCGACAGGTAGGAAGGCGTCCGCCGCACGACCCGGCGCACCGGTTCCGGCAGGTTTTCGCGCAGAAACGTCCGGACTTCGTCCCGGAACGCGAGATCGGCCGCGCCGAAAGTCATGTCCATCGTTCAGCCTCCTGCACGCTGCGTCTTCCGCATATTGTACCGCCGCCGCGCAGAACGGCAACCGGCTCCATCGACGATGTGCAGGCGGCCGGATTTCAGGTCTTCCGATACATCACGCGCCCTGTTCGGCGCGGAGCGCGAACCCCGCTCGGTCAGATACCTTCGATCGGCACGCCCTCGACGGAAACCGACGACCTGCCATCCACGCCGACCGGCACGTCGCCGACCAGCGTGGTGCGGTACATCTGGCGGTCGTCGTCAATCTCGAACACATCCCTGGGCGCCAGATGCGCCGTCGAGCGGTTATCCCAGAAGGCGATATCGCCCTTGTTCCAGCGGAACCGCACCGTGTATTCCGGGCGAACCGCGTGTTCCCACAGCATCTCCAGCATCATCTGGCTTTCACGCGGCGCCATGCCGATGATCGATTTCAGGAAGGTCGGGCTGATGAACAGGACCCGCTCCCCCGATTCCGGGTGCACCCGCACAAGGGGATGTTCGCTGATCAGGGTCCGGCTCTTTACCGATTCCGCGTATTCGTGACTGGCCGCCGCGCCCTGCGGCGGCGCAAAGCTGTGCAGCCCCTTCAGATTGTCCACAATTCCGCGCATGACTTCCGACAGCCCGTTATAGGCGGCGGCGAGGTTGGTCCACTGCGTGTCGCCGGCATGCGGCGGCACGATGTCGCCGCGCAGGATCGACGCGGCGGGCGGGTTGATCGCCGCCGTGATATCCGTGTGCCAGCCGGACCACGGCCGTATCATCGGCGCGCCGGTAAAGGTCTGCGCCTTGCGGTGCTTTGCGACCGAATAGATTTCCGGGAACCTGTCGTCATGGCCGAAGACGACATGGCCGATTGTCGGCGCACCGAACTGCCGCGTGAAGGCGACATGCTGGGCATGATCCAGGTGCTGGCCCCGGAAGAAAACGACCTTCCATTGCACCAGCGCCGCGCGGATTTCCGCCACCGTCTGCGGCGAAATCGGCTGTTTCAGGTCGACACCGGTAATTTCCGCGCCGGTATGCACCGTCACCGGCGTCACCTCGATGGTGGCATTCCGCCCGGCTTCCTGACCCTGTTCCATGACAGCCGACATTTTCCGTCTCCTTCCATCTTATTCGCTTTTGCCGATATGTTGCTGCCGGGATGCTACAGCCAAGGACGCCACGACAGCAAGTCGAGCCGCCGGCGACCCCTGTCGCCCTAGAGCAGACCGTATATCATGCGGCCGGCGGTCGCGAACAGGAAGAACGCAAAGGCGAACTTGAGCGCCCGCGGGCTCAGGAAATGCGCCAGTTTCACGCCCAGCGGCGCCGTCAGCGTCGTGAACGGCGCGATCAGGACCAGCCCCAGCAGGTTGACATGACCCACGCTGGCGAACGGCAGCGCCTTGATGCCCCAGCCCGTGATGATGAAACCCAGCGCCGCCGGCGGCGCGATCACCAGACCTATCGCCGCGGCGGTGCCGACGGCCCGGTGCACGGGAAAGCCGAAGGCGTTGAAATAGGGTACGCACAGCGTGCCGCCGCCGATCCCCATCATCGCGGACGTCCCGCCGATGGTAAACCCGGACAACCAGGAGACAATCCCTTTCGGCAGACCGTCGCGCAAGCGGAATGACGGTGGCGTCAGCACCATGTAAAGCGCGACGCAGATGGCGACCGCCGCGAAAATCGCGCTCAGGGTCGCCCCACGGACCGAACCGGCGATCAGCGTGCCCATGATTGCGCCGCCGAAAATCCAGCCGCCCCAGGATCGGAGCACGGCCGTATCGACCGCGCCGCGTCCGTGATGCGCCAGCGCCGAAATGAGCGAGGTCAGAACGATGCTGGCCAGCGACGTGCCGACGGCCACATGCATCCGCACCGACATGTCGATGTCCAACAGCCCCAGCATGCTGAACAGCACCGGCACCACCACGATCCCGCCGCCGACGCCGAGCAGCCCGGCCAGCACCCCGGCGATGCAGCCTGTCGCGACAAGTACGCCGGCGAGCGGCAGAAAAACCTGAATATCCGTCGGCATGTCAGTGTCCCCTGCTGTGTCCGGGCAGATTACGCCGGGCCGCGCCGGACGGCGACAGCAATTTCCCGCGCCTCATCCCGCACTGTTGGCGGCAATTCAGCCGTTCCGCCCTTCGACCTGCCATCCCAGCCGGTCGGCCAGCGCCACCACCGCGCCGATGACGAACAGGGTCGGCGCGCCGAGGCCCTCCCGGGCGATCCGCCCGGGCAGGTCCGACAGCGTGGACAGGATCACCCGCTGCGACGGCAGGGTGCCGTTTTCTATCGCCGCCGCCGGCGTGTCGCCCGGCAGACCCGCACCGATCAGCCTGTTGCAGATCCGCTCGATCTTCGACAGGCCCATATAGATCACCAGCGTCGTGTCCGGGTCGGCCAGCCGGGGCCAGTCCAGGTCGTCATCGGCGGTCCCGCGCGTATGGCCGGTAACGAAATGCACCCCCTTGGCGACGCCGCGATGGGTCAGCGGAATACCGGCATAGGCGGCGCAGCCCGCCGAAGCGCTGATCCCCGGCACGATTTCGAACCCGATGCCGTGTTCGGCCAGATAGAGCGCCTCTTCGCTGCCGCGCCCGAACACGAAGGGGTCGCCGCCCTTGAGCCGCACCACGCGCTTGCCGTCCTGCGCCAGCGACACCAGCAGCTCGTTGATGGCCTGCTGCGGCAAGACATGGTCGCGCGCGGCCTTGCCGGCGAATATCCGGGTCGCGCCCGGGGCGACGAGATCGAGAATTTCGGGCGAGACCAGGCGGTCATAGACAACGGTTTCCGCCTCTCCCAGCAGCCGGGCGGCGCGCAGGGTCAGCAGTTCCGGATCGCCCGGGCCGGCGCCGACCAGGAATACCCGTGCTTCGTGTGAAAGATTGTTCATGGCGCGCGAATACTACACACGACCGCCCCGGGGCCAGCAGATTTTCTGCGCCGCCGCGACGGCGGATATCAGAAATTCTGTACCTGCTTGCGGAAATTCCGGTCCCGCTTCAGATGCCATTCGCGGCGCATCGCTTCGTTGCGCGTCGGATAGCGTTCGGCGTAGAGCAGCACCCATTCGCGCCCGCGCGTCGACCGCGCCCCGCGGCCCGCATTATGCGCCGCCAGCCGCCGGTCGAGATCCAGCGTCCAACCGACATAGGTGCGGTACCCGCCCCGGCCCTCGCTGCCGAGGATATAAACATAGGACGCCACCCGTTCGACCCTTCCCGCTGCGCTTGCCGCAGCAGGCATAGGCCGATTCGCCGCATTCAGCCAGAGACCGGCGCGCGGCCCATGACATGGGTCAATTGGACCGCCGCGAATTTTACAATGCGGTCCTGTCCTGCCCGATGGACCGATGCTAAATCTGGTCTGTCCCGTTGAAAGGGAGCACCTGTGGCGGCTCTGCGAGCGCGGCATCGAAGGAAATCGACCATGTACATACCACGACATTTTGCCGAGGACGATCCGGCGGTCCTGCGGGATTTCATCCGGCAGAACAGTTTCGGCATCCTGACCAGCGCGGTAGACGGCACACCCTATGCGACCCACCTGCCCTTCCTGCTGGACGGGGATACGCTGATCGCCCATATGGCGCGCGCCAACCCGCACTGGCGCGCTTTTGCAGGGGGCGGCGAGGTGCTGTGCGTTTTTTCCGGACCGCACGCCTATGTCTCGCCGCGCTGGTACGCGGCCGAAAACGCGGTGCCGACCTGGAACTACACCGCTGTGCATGTCTATGGCGCGCCGGAGATCATCGACGATCCCGACGCCGCCTTTGCCGACCAGAAAAAGCTGGCTGACGCCTTCGAATCCGGCGCCGACGCGCCCTGGTCGCTGGATGACCGCAACCCGGACTATGTAGCGGGCATGATCCGCGCCATCGTCAATTTCCGCATCCCCATCGCGCGGATCGAGGGCAAGTTCAAGCTGAGCCAGAACCGGCCGGCCGGGGACCGCGCCAATGTGATCGAGGCGCTGGCGAAATCGCCCCATTCGGACGGGCGCAGAACCGCGGAGATGATGCGGAACCGGGAATAGCCGTCGCCGCCTTCTACGCCGTTGTCCGGCCGTGGCGCCATGACTGTCACGCCGTTCCTGGCGGATTCGATTGAATTCAACGACGTCCTGATGGAGGCCATTTTCAACAAGGCAGATCAGAGTCACGTGTTGGCCGGGTCGCCGGCGGCGATTCCAGCCGTGCACGATCTGATCTGGCCGCCATGTCGCGCGTCGATTGCGGCGCATCCGCCGCCGGGTCCGCCGCCATGCCGATACCGTAGGCGACGCCCAGCTTGCCGACGAAGGCGGCGAGGTTCTTCGAATCCACATTGACGGCGACGAGGCTGACCTCCACATCGTTCCAGGCCTTCAGCAGCCGCGACAGCAGGACATTGCGATCCGGCATGGCGCTGACATCGCGCAGGAAGGTCGCCGACACCTCCACATAGGCGCCGCGCAGCTGCCGGGTTTTCGCGATGGCCGCCGAAAAATTGACCAGCCAGACGGGATACCCATCCTGCAGCAGCCGATACAGCTGGCGCATGGCGCGCGACCGCGTCGCGCCGGTATCGATGCCCAGCGGGCGGAACCCGACGGTGCGGCCCTGCCCGGCCTGCTCCGCCGCGAAAGCAACGGCGGCGCCGGTTTCGAGGGTCGGCGGATGGATATCGACGATCACGGTGGTCCGGGGGTCCGGCTGCGCCGCCAGCGCAAGCGTGGCAACCGCCCGGTCATGGCGGCAGCAGAGTTCCGGGTGATCCGCCAGCACCAGCAGGCGGCTGGCCAGCACGCTTTCGTCGCCGAACACCAGTTCGCCATGGGCCAGCACCAGTTTCACTTCGCCCGTTGCCAGCATGCGGACCTCCCGGCAATAGATGGCGACATCGTCCCGGTCCAGCGCGGTCTCGATCAGCCGGACCGCCCGGGTAATCTCTTCGGATACCCCGCTCAGCCGGTCGCTGCCGAAATCCGCGCCGTGGCGGACGGTCTGGGAGAACTTGTGGCAGAGATGGGACAGCAGCCCGCGCCGTTTCCCCGGATCCGCCGCCACCGCGTCCAGCACGACGGATTGCGCCTGCGCCCCCAGATCCTGCGCCGAAACGCCGAGCCGTTCCGCCGCTTCGACCGCCGACGCCACCATCTCCGCCTGGTCCTGGTCCGCCGCGGCCAGCACGCCGTAGCTGCTGACGGCCAGCCGGCCGACCGGCCCGCCGGCCGCGCCCAGCGCCGCCTCGATACCGGCGCGCACGTTGCGGGCCGCGTCCTCGCCCAGCCGGCGGCTCAGGCGGGCATCCCGCAACCCGTCGAAATCGATCATGAACAGCCGCATGTCGTCGCCGCCGGGCAGGCCCAGCCGGCTGGAAACAGCTTCCAGGAAGTTCTCCCGCGCCAGCGGCCCGGTTTCCGCCGGCGCCACGGGGGTGAACCGGACCCAGAACCTGTCAGAGCCGGCCGGTTCGATCGAAATATCGAATAGCGCTTCGTTATCCGACCCGGTCAGTATTTTCAATCCCGTGACCGCCGTCGCCGATCGGGGCGACGCGATCCGAAGCGCCGCTCTCACCGCCCCGCCGCTTTCTTCGGTAAATAGGGAGAACAGGGAGCCAGCCCGTATCTCGCCGCCGGACCGGCCAACCGTCGCCGCCGCATCGTCGGAAACCGCGCTCAGCCGCCCGCCCCTGTCGGTCAGCACCAGAAATTCACTCGCCATGCCACACGTCCCCGCTGAAACAGCTCTCCTGCCGGAATTCGCCTGTACACCTGACCGGCTGGATACCAATTCGTCCCCCGTGCGCAATCACCCATTTGAGGGCCATGTATGATCCATATCTTCCGTTATCGGGATGCAGGATTGCGCAAATAAGGGTTGTGCCGCCCCCGGCGCGGGCGCAGAAATCCGCTGCAGAACCCCGTATCACGGATCGGACCGGCCATGGCCACGACGCTCATCAGCTCTCCCGGCGACAATACGCGCGGCGCGATCGCCATGCTGACCGGCGTGTTCCTGTTCTCCGTCATGGAAGCCATGGTCAAATGGCTGGCGGCGGATTACCCGGTGCAGCAGATCATCCTGTTCCGCTCCGCCTTCGCGCTGCCGCCCTGCGCCTGGTTCATCCACCGCGCCGGCGGGATCGCCGTGCTGCGGACGAAGCGGGCGCATCTGCACGCGCTGCGCGGCGGGCTCGGCCTGCTGGCGATGGGCTGCGTGTTCCTCGCCTATGGCCGCATGGAACTGGCGGACGCCAAGGCGATCCTGTTCGCCGCCCCGCTGTTCATGACCGTGCTGTCGATCCCGATCCTGGGCGAAAAGGTCGGCATCTACCGGTGGAGCGCGGTGCTGGTCGGCTTCCTCGGCGTGCTGGTTATCCTGCGCCCGGACGACGGCATGATGCAGTCCGGCGCGCTCTTCGCGCTGGGCGGGGCGATCCTGTATGCGCTGGTCGTCATCGTCATCCGCTACCAGAGCGGCACGGAGAACGTGGCGACGATCATCTTCTATTTCACGCTGATCGGCACCATCGGCGGCGCCATCCTCACCGCGATCTTCGGCTGGGTGACGCCGACCCTGCCCGACCTCGCGCTGCTCGTCACCGTGGGGCTGATCGGCGGCTTCGGCCAGTATTACATGACGCTCGCCTTCCGCCTCGCCGAAACCGCCGCCATCGCCCCGCTGGACTATACCGCGCTGGCCTGGGCGATCCTGTTCGGCTGGCTGTTCTGGCACCACATCCCGACGCCGGGCGTCTTCGCCGGCATCGCGCTGGTAACCGGCAGCGGGCTGTTCATCCTGTACCGCGAGCGGAAGCTGGCGGGGGGACGGCGAAACTTGTCGGTTGAACCGGGGAAAGTTGGCCCGTAACCTTTACCGGACGCGTTCCGGAATGCGGAATGCCGGATCGATCGACACCAGCGCGGGGAGATTCGAATATGGCCAAGGGGTATTGGGTAAGCTTCTACGAGAAGATCATCGATGAAAACAAACTGGCGGCCTACGCAAAACTGGCGGGGCCGGCCGTTCAGAAAGCGGGCGGCACCTTCATTGTTCGCGGCGGCGAGACCGTGGCCAAGGAAGGCATGGACGCCAACCGCACCGTGATCGTGGAATATCCCAGCTTGCAGGCAGCGAAAGCGGCCTATGAAACTGCGGACTATCAGGCGGCGCTCAAGGAACTGGATGGTGGCGTCCTTCGCCATTTCCGGATTATCGAGGGCGCCTGATGCCGCGCCCGCCGGACCGGCGGGCCGGGCCGCGCCGGCACTTGCAGCGGTGCGCCAAAGCGCCCGCCCCTTTATCGGGCGCGTACTCCGGCATAGAGTAATCCCGGTATCTGGCGAATACGGGAGGGTCTGACATGACAGAGGCAACAGTCACCGCCGCGCCGGGCGTCCGGCCGCTGGGCGACGGCTTCGCGGCGGAAATCGCGGGGCTGGACCTCGCCGGGCCGCTGGATGACGGCGCCATCGGCTGGATCGCGGACCGGCTCGACGATTACGCCGTGCTGGTGTTTCGCGGCCAGCATCTCGACGCGGCGGCGCTGGACAAATTCTCGCGCCGCTTCGGGACGCCGCAGCGGCATGTGCTGGAACGTTACCGGCACAGGGAGATTCCGGAAATCTCCTATGTCACCAATGTCGCCGCCGACGGGTCGGTGGACCCGTTCGGGGTGCGCCGCGCGACCGTCTGGCACAGCGACGCCACCTATGAGGCGAGCCTGCCGCGCCTCGCCATCCTGCATGCGCTGGAAGTGCCGGCGGAAGGCGGCGGCACCCTGTTCGCCGACCTGCGCGCCGCCTGGGACGCCCTGCCGCCGGAGACGCAGGCGCGGCTGCTGCCGCTCACCGGGCTGCACCGGTTCAACCGGGGCCCCGCCAACGGCGCCGGCATCTATGACGGCCAGGCCGGCGTGCGCGAGGCGGTGGAGGCCACCCAGCGCCACCCGGCGGCGGCGGTCCACCCGCGCAGCGGCAGGCGCATCCTGTTCGTCAACCCGGCGCATGCGGTCGGCTTCGACGGCATGGACGAGGACGCGGGGCGGCAGCTGGTCCAGGATCTCTGGGACCATTCGGTGCAGGACCGCTTCGTCTACCGCCACGACTGGCGGCCGGGTGACGTGGTCATCTGGGACGAACGCGCCACCATGCACCGCGGCGCCGGCGACTCCCGGCCGGAGGAACGCCGGGTGCTGTTACGGGCGATTGTGTATTAGGGGAAGACAAGAATTCTCTAAACTATTGACGCAACTAGTATTTTTTAGCAGCAATAAAAACATCCGTCCAAAGTTGACCGAAAGCAACCATTACTACAAGATATTCGCTAAACAGTGATATGGTATACGCCATGAATGAGAACCTCCGCCCAAGCGGTCGGGAAATTAGAACCGACTACGCAGTCTCACACGATTTAAACGATGAAAAATTTCTCAATTTTCAATTCTACCGCTTGGTGGCCACGAGAAAAAACTTTACGAACTGCGACTTTAGTTACTCAGAATTCGACGCTGCTTACCTAAGGAATTGCGTTTTCGATTCTTGCAATTTTACTGGGTGTAAATTTTCGAATACAAATCTGCGAGGCAGTAAATTTATCGGCTGCAAGTTCGACTATGTACAATTTACACACACCCTAGTAGAGCCGGAAATTTTAGATACAGGATGTCCGGGCCAGGAAAATTTACAGCAGTCATTTGCTCGAACCCTCCGAATTAATTATCATCAAATTGGCGACTCATCGGCTGCAAATAAAGCCATAAAAATTGAGCTAAATGCTACTAGTATTCATTTCTACAAGGCATGGCGGTCGCGAGAATCGTATTATAGAAAAAAATATACTGGGCTCCAAAGGATCAAAATGTTCTTTGAGTGGCTTCATTTTGTGGCTCTGGATTTATTTTGGGGAAACGGAGAAAGCCCTCTCAGATTATTGCGATCATTATTACTTTTAATTGTTCTAATAGCTTTGGGAGACGTCTATTATGTAAGAGATAACCACGAACTTGCAAGCTACACCATTGCATTTTTGCAAGCCCCTGAAGTATTACTAGGTATTACTAGGTATTTCTAAACCTCTCGATTTTTCGGGATTAACTTTAGCGGGGATCGCAAGCCTTCGCTATATAATGATTGCATGTTTGGTTTCAATTCTTATTAAGAGACTTAGTCGTCGGTGATGCACATATATGTATTTGGGTCAATTTGCCGTGGAGATATAACAGCTGATTCCGACGTGGACCTGTTGGCGTTGGTTGAAGGTTTAGATCCAAGGTTGGACCCTAATAAATTTTCAATATATTCATATATTCGCATTAATGAATTATGGGAATCGGGAAATGCTTTTGCTTGGCACCTAGCACTTGAGAGCAAACTCATATATTCAGAAGACGGCAGAGACTTCCTGCAGGATCTAGGAAGACCATCGAAATATATCAATGCGGCAGAAGATTGCCAACGATTCAGAGAAATATTCCAGTCTGCCCTTTGCTCTGTCCGTGAAGGCACTCCAAGTCTAGTATTTGAGCTATCGACGATATTTTTAGCCATCCGAAATATCGCGACATGCTGGTCACTTGCCAAGCTACCATGCCCAACATTTGGACGTGATTCTGCTCGTAAGTTAGACTCAAAAAGCACCTCAGTATCGGATGAAGTCTACTCGATCCTGATGCGTTCTCAAAACTCGGTGACAGTGTATTTTTTATTTCCCGACCGATTTCCCATCCCGCGCGTCCGTCTTGATTTTTTTGTTGAAATAGACTATATTCCTATTTTATGTTTTGCGGTCAGGCCATGCCATCCCTCGAAAAGGCGGGTGCGGGGTGACAGGCTGTGCCCGGGGCAATGGCCCGCCCCGGAGGGAATGCCAACAAATGTTAATCGATGTATAGCGACACGACATGTTTTCTCGCCGATGGGCGGCAGGCGTGGCGTCGAAGCCCCCGCCTCACCCCGACCCTCTCCACCCCCGAGGGGTGGAGAGGGGGAAATTATTCGGGCGGCGCGTGCATTTTTTCCGCCCGCGCCGGGAAATGCCAATGGATGCCAATAAAAGCCAATCGCCGGAAGGTTTCGCAGCGCCCGCTGGCTCCCGCTCTGCCCCCGCCATGTCCTCCCCGCCGGAACTGTCAGCGATGTATCCGGTCCATAGTGTCAGCGATCTATCCGGTTCGGACCCCCCCGACTCTCTCCACCTCCGTGGGGTGGAGAGGGGGAAATCTGGTGGCGGCGGCTCGCGGGGCGAATGTTAAGCGATGTTAATCGATGTATATCGATACGGAATGTTTTCGCCCGATGGCCCTCCATGAGGAGCGCGCGGTTTCGAAGACCCCCTCACCCTGCCCTCTCCCCAAGGGGCGAGGGTTTTGCAGGAGTAACGCCCCGGTCAGGCCGAGCGCACCACGTGCCTTCCGATAATGTTGCGCTGGATCTGGTTGGTGCCTTCGATGATCTGCAGCACCTTGGCGTCGCGGAAATAGCGTTCGATGGGGTTTTCGCGGGCGATGCCGGCGGAGCCGAACAGCTGCACCGCGTCGGTCGCTACCTTCATCGCCGTGTCGGTGGCGAAGCATTTCGACATCGCGGCAATCGGCGCCAGCGCCGCGCCCGAAGCGCCCGCATCGGCCATCGCCGCCGCCTTGTAGACGAGGTGCCGGGCGGCCTCGGTCTGGATCGCCATGTCGGCCAGCATCCAGCGCACGCCCTGGAAATCGGCGACCGGCTGGCCGAAGGCCACGCGCTCCTTCACGTAGCGCGCCGCCAGGTCCGTCGCCCCCTGCGCCAGGCCGACGCCGCGCGCGCCGATCATCGGGCGGCCCTTGTTGAAGGCCTCCATGACCAGCTTGAAGCCCGCATCCTCGCTGCCGATGCGGTTTGCTTCCGGCACGAAGGCGTTGTCGAAATGCAGCGCCGAGGAGGGCACGCCGCGCGCGCCGAGCTTGTCCTCCTTGCGGCCGATCTCCAGCCCCGGCGTATCGGCGTCGACGATGAAGATGCCGATGCCGCCATGGCGCTTGGCCGGGTCGGTCTTGGCCGCGACGAGGATGAAATCCGCCACCGCCGCGTTGGTGCAGTAAATCTTGTTGCCGGTCAGCGCATAGCCGCCGTCGCGGCGGTCCGCCCGCGTGGCGATGCCCGCGACATCGGACCCCGCGCCCGGTTCGGTGACGGAGATCGCCGCGCGCATCTCGCCCGAGGCCAGCACCGGCAGGTATTTCTGTTTCTGCTCCGGGGTGCCGCCGGCGAGGATCGCGCCGAACGGGGCCCATTGCACCATCAGCAGATAGGCGGTGTTGTAACAGACGCGGCCGAATTCCTCGATCGCGAGGCAGGCCGACAGGATGCTGCCGGCGCCGCCATATTCGGTCGGGAACGGCAGCGCGAACAGGCCCAGTTCGCGCAGCAGGTCGAACATGTCCTGCGGGTATTCCGCCGTCCGGTCGATCTCCGCCGCGCGCGGCGCCACCCGGTCGCGCGCCACCGCCTGGATGGTTTCGCGCAGCATCTGCTGTTCGTCGGTCAGCCCGTACTGTTCGACCGGCACCCCGTCCTCCGCGCCGTCCATGGTCAGCCCTGCCAGCCGACCGCTTTTTCGGCCAGCAGCGATTCGATTTCCGCCGCCGAGAACCCCCAGGAGGCGAGGCCGTCGCGGGTGCCCGCGCCGACATCCTGCGGCGGGAACTGCACGGCGGAGGGCGTGCGGCTGAATTTCGGCGCCGGGCCGGGCTGGGCGATGCCGTCCAGTTCAACGAAGCTGCCGCGCGCCCGGTTGTGCGAATACTGCGCGGCTTCCTCGAAATTCAGCACCGGGGCGAAGCAGATATCGGTGCCTTCCATGATCGCGCACCATTCGTCGCGGGTCTTTTGCGCGAAGATCGCCTCGAAGCGTTTCGCCATGTCCGGCCAGGTGGAACGGTCCATCTGCGGCGGCAGGTCCTTCGCGTCCAGCCCCAGCGCATCGAGCAGGAGGGCATAGAACTTGGCTTCGATGGAGGCGATGGACACGAATTGATCGTCCTTCGTGCGGTAGCAGCGATAGAAATGCGCGCCGCCATCGGTGAAGTTCCGGCCGCGTTCATGCACCCAGTTGCCGCTGGCGACCAGCCCGTAATGGCCCATGCCCAGATAGGACGAGCCTTCGACCATGGAGACATCCACCGTCTGCCCCGCGCCCGAGGCGCGCGCTTCCAGCACCGCCGACAGGATGCCGACGGCCAGGAACATCGCGCCGCCGCCCATATCCGCCACCACGTTCAGCGGCGGCAGCGGCAGTTCCGGCGAGCCGATGGCGTGCAGCACGCCGGTGATCGCCAGGTAGTTCAGATCGTGCCCCGCCACCTTCGCCAGCGGGCCGGTCTGGCCCCAGCCGGTCATGCGGCCATAGACGAGGCGCCTGTTGAGCGCGGCGCAGTCGTCCGGCCCGATGCCGAGCTTTTCGGTCACGCCCGGCCGGAACGGATCGATCAGCACATCGGCTTCGGCGATCAGCCGCCTGACGGTTTCGATGCCTTTCGGGTGCTTCATGTCGACGGAAACCGAGTGCCGGCCGCGGCGGCCGATATCGGCCTTCACCGGCTGGCCGAGACCAAGGCCCGGGTCGGTATTGCGGTCGATGCGCAGGATATCCGCGCCCATGTCGGACAGCAGCGCGCAGCACAGCGGCGCCGGGCCGATCCCCGCCAGTTCGATGACTTTCACCCCGACCAGCGGGCCGCTGCGTTTTCCGGTATCGCTCATGGCCTCAACCCCTTTCGTTCATACCCGTCCGTACAGATTCGTTCCATCCGGCTGCAGTTCCCGCGCCATCAGCCCGGCCACGACCAGATAATTCAGATGCGCCAGCGTTTCGCCCAGCGCGAAGGTGATGTTCTTCCCGTCCATCGCCCGGGGGAAGATTTCCGCCGCCAGCGCCGCCGCCGTCATCGGCGCGGCGCATTTCGCGAGGAATTCCTCCAGCCGTTCGACGTGGTGACTTTTCAGGTAGTCGAGGCGCGCATGCAACCCGGCGAAGGGTCTGTCATGCGAGGGCAGCACATAGGTATCGGCCGGAAGCTGCCGCAGCTTTTCAAGGGAGAACAGGAATTCCGCCAGCGGGTTGGCGTCCGGCTCCGCCGCCTGCACCGCCACGATGGGCGTGATCCGCGGCAGCACCTGGTCGCCCGCGATCATCAGTTCCAGCGACTCGCAGTACAGGCAGGCATGTTCGGGCGCATGGCCGGTGCCGACCACGACCCGCCAGGCGCGGCCGCCGATATCGAACGTCATGCCGTCATGCATGCGGTAATAGCTTCGCGGGACCGGGCTGACCAGTTTCGGGTAACGCAACCCGCCCTTGCGGGTATCCGCCACCAGTTCCTCGGTGCAACCGGCGGCGCGCAGGAAGGCCGCCTGGTCGTCCAGCAGGGAGGGGTCCGTATCGAGGCTGAGGCTGCGCGCCTGCAGCCATTCCACCTGCGTCATCCACAGCCCGACGCCCAGCCGCCGGCACAGCCAGCCGGCCATGCCCGCGTGATCGGGGTGGAAATGAGTGACGATGACCCGGTGCACCGGCCGCCCGGCCAGCATCCCGCCCAGCAGGCCTTCCCAGATGGCGATGCTGTCCTCGCTGTGCACGCCGGTATCGACGATGGTCCAGCCGGCGCCGTCCTCCAGCAGCCACAGGTTGATGTGGTTCAGCCGGAACGGCAGCGGCATGCGCAGCCAGTGGACCCCCGGCGCGATTTCCGTCGTCCCGCCGGGCGCGGGGGTTTCGATATCGTGATATTCGATGGTATCGGACATGGTTCGGACCGGTCCTCAGGAGGAACCGTAGGTTACCAGTTCCCCGGTCGTACCATAACCCGCCGCTTCGGGAATCCGGATGAAACGGCCGCCATCGACTTCCTCCACCGTCGGCAGGACCGTGACGACAGGGGTCGCGCGCGCGGCGGCGACGGCGTCTTCGGCGGTCGCGGCGCGGCCCAGCTTGCCGAGATTCATGCGGGTCGGGAACACCACGGTGCGCCGCTGGGCTTCCGCATCCGCCAGCGCCTGCGCCGGGTTGATCCAGATCGAATCGACCGATTCCGTGCCGTCATGCATCGCCAGCAGCCGTTCGGGCGCATGGGCCACAAAGAAATGCGTATCGAAGCGCCGGCGTTGCCATTCCGGGGTGATCCAGTGCGCGAAGGGCACCAGCAGGTCGCAGGCAAGGTCGAGGTCCTCCGCCTCGACGATGTCGCGGATGACGATGTCGCCCACGTCCAGCGCGGCCCGGTATTTTTCCGCGATGCGTTCGTGGCGCTCGGGGTCGATCACCCTGTCGCCGCCATGCGGCCGCGCCAGCAGGATGCCGGCTTCCTCGAAGGTTTCGCGGATCGCCGCCACCTGGAACGCCATCCGGTCCTCCGGGATGCCGCCGCAGCGGTCGCGCAGGACCGGGTCGGCATCGCCGGGATCGACCTTGCCGCCCGGAAACACCAGCGCGCCGGACGCAAAATCGATCTCCCGGTGGCGCACGACCATGAAGACTTCCAGGCCGGAATCGCCATCGCGGACCAGCAGGACGGTCGACGCGCCGACGGCGTCTACGGGGATTTTCTTGTCGGCTGGCGGGGTCGCGGCGTCGCTGGACATAAGGAGCTTCCGTTGGTTGGGATTCGGCCAATTTTTGTTTGCCCGCTAATTATTAGGCTCCTAACATAAAAAGCAACCGCTGAGACAGCGAATGCCGAAAAAGGAAAGCCGCGCCATGTTCACCGAAGACCAGATTGCGATCCGGGACGCCATCGAGAAGATCTGCAACGATTTCGGCGATGAATACTGGCTGGACCGCGACCGGACGGGCGAATTCCCCGAGGATTTCTTCCAGGCCTTCGCACAGGGCGGGTGGCTGGGTATCGCCATGCCGGAGGAATACGGCGGCGCCGGGCAGGGCATCACCGAAGCCTCGCTGATGATGCAGGCCATCGCCGAATCCGGCGCGGGGTTCAGCGGCGCCTCGGCCATCCACCTGAACATCTTCGGGCTGAACCCGGTGGTCGTTTTCGGCACCGACGAGCAGAAGCGCCGCATGCTGCCGCCGCTGATCGCGGGCAGGGAGAAGGCGTGTTTCGGCGTCACCGAACCGGATGCGGGGCTGGACACCACCAACCTGACGACCCGCGCCGAAAAGCAGTCCAATGGCGGCTATATCGTCAACGGCCGCAAGATCTGGACCTCCACCGCGCAGGAAGCGGACAAGATCCTGCTGCTGGCCCGCACCGCGCCGCGCGACGCCAGCAGGAAACGCGCCGAGGGGCTGAGCCTGTTCTACACCGATTTCGACCGCAACTATATCGAGGCGCGGGAGATCGAGAAGCTGGGCCGCAAATGCGTCGATTCCAACGCGGTCTTCATCGACGGGCTGCCGGTGCCGCAGGAGGACCTGATCGGCGAGGAAGGCAAGGGCTTCTATTACCTGCTGCACGGGCTGAACCCGGAACGGATCATGGTTGCCGCCGAAGCCGTCGGGCTGGGCCGGGCGGCGCTGCGCAAGGCGGCGCAATACGCCACCGAACGCGTTGTCTTCGACCGGCCCATCGGGCAGAACCAGGGCATCCAGCACCCGCTGGCGAAAAGCTGGTGCGAGCTGGAGGCGGCCAACCTGATGACCTTCCGCGGGGCGGAACTGTACGACAAGGGGCTGGATTGCGGGGCGGAGGCGAACGCGGCGAAATACCTGGCCGGGGAGGCCGGCTTCACCGCCTGCGAACGCGCGGTGATGAGCCATGGCGGCATGGGCTTCGCCAAGGAATACCATGTGGAGCGCTACCTGCGCGAAAGCATGCTCGCCCGCATCGCCCCGGTCAGCCGCGAGATGATCCTGAACTATATTTCCGAAAAGGTCCTGGGGCTGCCGCGGTCTTACTGACGGGAAGGCAATCATGAAGATCACCCGCATCTACACAGACGATTCCGGTGAAACGCATTTCGACGAGCATGAGGAACCCGGCGTCGAATTCCGTGACAACGCCGCGTATACGCGCGTCATCGACGCCTACGGGCTCGCCTTCCGGGAAACGGAACCGCTCGGCGACAGGCCGGCGCTGGGCGACTGGCATACCGCGCCGCAGCGGCAGTATGTCATGTTCGTGGTCGGTTCGACCGAGATCGAGGTCAGCGACGGCGAGAAGCGCGTCTTCACAACGGGCGATGTGCTGCTGGTCGAGGACACGACCGGCAAGGGCCACCGCAACCGGCGGCTGAGCCCCGATCCCGAAATCTGGGCCTATGCTCGCTCCCGCTGACCAATGCCGGGTGACGTGACCCGCCGCGGCGCATCGTGCCGAACGTGAAGCGCCCGGCTTCGAACAGCGTCGTGGTCCCGTTCGCCATCATTCAGCGACCCAACTTTACCTGTTTCCAACAAAACCGGTTCCTGATAACTCTGAGACAGTAAAGGCAAGTTGTATTGTTTATCCAGACGGGTCTGCGGCGAATTCCTCGGGCGACGGTTAGGAGGACAGGTTACTTGAAGACACCACCCTGCACCTATCGGAGCGTTCCGGCGAGCATCGTGGCGGCGACCTTCATGGCCTCTGGCGCCGTTGCGGCGCAGCCCGCCGCGGATATCCGGTCCGTTCCGGCGCAGGCGACCTACGTAGCCGACAATTCCGGGACGTCGGCCTACGGTCGTGACCTGACGCTGCCCGCCGCGCCGCAATCGGTCGCGCGGACGGACGCCGAAAACGCAAGACCCGGCCTGACCAAGGAAGACAAGGCACTGATCCTCAATGCGGGCGGAGCGGCTGCGATCACCCTCTACGGCACGCTGTTCTGGGACTATTTCCAGGCGGCGCCGAAAGCGGACAACGAAGACTGGTTCGGGCGCGAAACCAAGCATGGCGGCGCCGACAAGCTGGGCCATTTCTGGGGCACCTACACGATGGGGCATGCGTTCTCCTACATGTACCGCCGGTGGGACTATGAACCCCGGCAGGCAAACACCCTGGGCGCAATGTCCGCGCTCGGCCTGCAGACGTTGATGGAGGTAGGCGACGCCTTCAGCGGCGGGTTCGGCTTCTCCTACGAAGACGCGCTGATGAATGTCGCCGGCGCCGGCGCCGCCTATATGCTCGGTCGATATCCGTCGCTCGGGCGCAAGGTCGATTTCCGCATCGAATACACGCCCGATACCTGGACCGATTTCCGGAACGACGTGCTGACGGACTATGAAAACCAGCGCTACATCATGGCGCTCAAGCTCGACGGAATCGAGGCGCTGCATGATACATATCTGAGCTATCTGGAACTGCATCTTGGCTACTCGACCCGCGGATACGAGGAATTCAATCCTGGACAGCCCGACAACCGCGAACGGAACCTGTATTTCGGCGTCGGGCTGAATATCAGCAAGCTGGTGCAGAAATACCTGGACACACGGGTGCTGGACTACGTCCAGTTGCCCTATACGACCGGCGGCTACGAGAAGGGGCTGGACTGATGCAGTGGGCGATCCTGCTGGTCATGACAGCCACCGCCGCGCTGACCGGTTGCGCCGATCGCAACATCTACCCGGGCGAGCCGCTGCCGCGCGACCGGGTCGCCTTCGTCGAGGCGGCGCGGGCGCTCGATGCCAGCGCCGACATCGCCATCGACGGCGCGAAGACCGGGTCGCTGGCCCAGTACTATTTGCAGCCGGGCACGAGGTCGTGGCTGCCCGGCAAGCCGACGAAGGGGGCCGCGGTCCTGCCCGGCCGCCATAGCCTGACGGCCCGTATCGCACGATATGGCTGGTTCGGCGCAGCGGATACGCATTGCGCCACCCTGATGTTCGACGCCGAAGCGGGACGGCGCTACCGGCTGCAGTGGGATGACGATGCCGTCGCGCTGCACGACCTCGCGAATGAAAGCGTCGTAGCCAATGCGGAACTGGGACGCTGCACGGCGGCGGGCTGATCGCGCACCGCATCCACATACGCACTGTTGACACGGCATCGGGCGCGCCCGAACATTGCCGCTGTCAGCAACGGGAGTCACCATGTACGGAAAAGTCGTTACCGAACCGCCACGCCCCAGCCCGGAACTGCTGAAGCAGTTCGAGGGAATCTGGACCTCCACCATTTCCGATGCGATGGGCCGGCACGGCGTCCTCGACCCGGATATCCAGCCGCTCTTCGCCCCGGTCAATGTGATCGGCGTCGCGCTGACGGTCATCAACTACCCGAACGACAACATCACCACGCACCGCGCGCTGCAGATGGCGCGGCCGGGCGATATCCTGGTCATCGATGAAGGCCGCGGCAATGTGACCGGCGCGTTCGGCCACAACATGTCGCTGAACGCGCGGGCGCGCGGCGTGATCGGGCTGGTCAGTTCCGGCCATGTCCGCGACGCCCGGCTGCTGCGCGAGGAGCAATTCCCGGTTTTCTGCCGCGGCGTCTGCCCCCGGTCGGCGCAGAAGAACCACCCCGGCGCCATCAACGTGCCGGTCAGCGTCGGCGGAATCGTCGTTCAGGCCGGTGATATCGTCATCGGCGACGATGACGGGGTCGCCGTGGTGCCGCTCGCTTTCGCCGAGGAAGTGCTGGCCAAGGCGCGGGAACGGCAGCAGATGGAGCACGACCAGGCGGAGGGGATCCGCACGGGCGATCAGGCGCTCGGCATCCTGTACGGCGAGAACTGGGCCGCGACCCGGACCGCCGATACGCTGCGGGAGATTCCGACGCTGACGCCGAAACCTTAGATCAGGCCGGCACTTCGCCCTGGACCTGGCTGCGGTGCATGATGCGGCGGGCCGATTCGTCGAACGGCGCGCGCCGGTGCATCGCACAGCGGTTGTCCCACATGATGACGTCGCCGACCGTCCATACATGCTCGTAGACGATATCCTGCGCCAGCACCGTTTCCCATAATTCGTCCAGAAGCGCCTCGCTTTCCGCGACCGGCAGCCCCTCGATATAGGCGTTGAGGCGGCGGCCGAGATACAGCGACTTTCGCCCGGTTTCCGGATGGGTGCGGATCAGCGGGTGTGTCGGGCCGGGACATTCGGACACATCCCGCGACGGCGCGAAATCGCGCCGCAACACGCCGTCGCTGGTATGCGAACAGTCATGTTTGCAGGAACGGCCCTCGATCCGGCGCCGCAGGGATTGCGGGAGCAATTCGAGCGCCGCGTACATGTCCATGAAGGACGTATTGCCCCCGGATGGCGGCAGTTCCAGCGCGTGCAGGATACTGGCGGAGGGCGGCCGCTCGACGAAGGAGCTGTCGGTGTGCCAGCGCGCCTCGCCCGAGCCCAGCTGTCCGATCTTCCTGCCGCCTTCCACGACGTTGGAAATGACATTCACCTCTGGCGGGATATCGTCTTTCTGGCCGGACCCCTGCGAATAGTTCAGCAGGCGGCTGGGCGGAAATTCCAGCGCGCCGAAATGGCGCGCAAAGGCCAGCAACTGCGGATCCGTCAGCTCCTGATCATGGAAAACGAGAATAATATGGTCGAGCCAGGCCTTGCGTAACGCCGACCCGGTCGCCGCATCCAGCGGCTGCGACAGGTCGATTCCCGATACAACGGCGCCCAGCGGGGCATCCAGTGACGTAACCTTCATGGCAACCCTCATCTCCTGCAGGTCGTGGTGCTGAAACAATCCGGAACTGGCCGGCAGAGTGCAAGACTACCCAAGGGCGGGTGCCGAAATCAATGACCGGTCCCGGAGTGCCCGTTGACATGCCATGGCGCGCCGTCGAACAATGCCGGTTCACCGTTTACCGAAACCATGAGGCGAGGCCCGGCGAAATGGCGAAACTGGCCGACAGGGTTGCCGTGGTTACCGGCGCGCAGCAGGGAATCGGCAGGGCCATCGCGCTGGCCATGGCGGCCGAGGGCGCGCATGTTGTCATCAACTGGCTGGACGACCCCGATGCGGCGGCCGCTATCGCTCAACAGGCCTGGGACATGGGCGTCAAGGCGGAAGCCGTGCAGGGCGACGTTTCCAGCGCCGCCGATGTCGAAACCATCATGGCGGCGGCGGACCGGCTGGGCGGCATTGGCATCCTGGTCAACAACGCGGCGATCTTTCCGCGCTCCGGTTTTCTGGACCTGGCGGAATCCGAGTGGGACGCGGTCATCGGCGTGAACCTGAAGGGCAGTTTCCTGTGCGCGCAGGCGGCGGCAAAACGCATGGTTGCCGCGGGCACGAAAGGCGATATTATCAACCTGACATCCGGCGCGGCGTTCCGGGGTTCGCCGCGCGGCGTGCATTACGTTTCCAGCAAGGGCGGCGTCGTCGGCCTGACCCGGGCCGCGGCCCTGGAACTGGCGCCACACGGCATCCGCGTAAACGCCATCGCGCCGGGGATGACGGACACGGCGCAACCGCGCCACGGTAACAGTGAGGAAGAAATTGCGGCGATAGCGGCGTTGAACCCGCTACCCGGCCTGTCGCAACCGGAAAACATCGCCGACCTGGCGGTCTTTCTGGCGTCGGACGGCGCATCGCGCATCACGGGCCAGACGATGCATGTGAATGGCGGACAATATCTGTCGTGAGATGAAATCTGAACAAGACGATCACAGAAGAGAGGAATTACAAAATGGATGGAAACACTACACCGGGTACACCCCCGGCGCTTGACGGCATCAAGGTGCTTGACTTCACCCAGTTCGAGGCGGGACCGTCCTGCACCCAGGCGCTGGCCTGGATGGGCGCGGAAGTGGTCAAGGTAGAGGAACCCAGGCGCGGCGAACCCGGCCGCTGGGGCATGACCGACCGCCCGGACGCGGATTCGCACTACTTCATCTTCTATAACCTCAACAAGAAAAGCGTCACCTGCAATCTGAAATCCCCGGAAGGCAAGGCGCTGATCGAGAAGATGGTGAAGGAAGTCGATGTCGTCGTGGAAAACATGGCGCCCGGCACCTTCGCCCGGCTCGGCTTTCCCTATGAGCGGCTGGCCGAACTGAACCCGCGCATCATCTTCGCGCAGGTCAAGGGCTTCTCGCCCGAGGGACCGCACGCCAACTACCTGGCCTTCGACATGATCGCCCAGGCCGCCGGCGGCACCTTCGCCATCAACGGCTTCCCCGACCAGCCGCCGATCCGCCCGGGCGCGACGATGGGCGATACGGGCACCGGCATGATGGCGGCCATGGGCATCCTCGCCGCCCTGTACCAGCGGGTCAGCACCGGCAAGGGCCAGCACATCCAGGTCGCGATGCGCGATGCGATGGTCAATTACAGCCGCACGCCGATGAGCCGCCAGGCGGCGCTGAAGGACGGTTCGGTCCTGCCGCGTATCGGCAACGAGGTGTTCGGCACGGCGCCGGGCGGGCTGTTCCCGTGCAAGCCGGGCGGCATCGACGACTGGGCCTATGTCTTCGCCTCGCGCGGCAATGAGGAGCACTGGAAGCGCCTGTGCCGGGTGATCGGCCGCGAGGACCTGATCGACGATCCGCGCATGGCCGACGGCAGCACCCGCTATGAGCACAAGGACGTCATCAACGAGGCCATCACCGCCTGGACAACGAAGCACACCAAGACGGAAGTGATGGAACAGATCGCCGGCGCGGGCGTGCCCTGCGGCGCCGTCTACAACATGAAGGAGCAGCTTGAGGACAAGGACCTGCTCAAGCGCGGCATCATGAACGTGATCGACCACCCCATACGCGGCAAGGTGACCGTGCCGGGCTCGCCGATCAGCATGTCGGGCAGCAAGGTGCCGGTGAAGAGCTCGCCGATCCACGGGTCGAGCAACGAGGAAATCTACGGCAAGTGGCTCGGCCTCTCGCCGGAGGAAGTGAAGAAGATGCGCGCCGAAAACGTCATCTGACGCACGGCGTGCAAGCGGAAATGGCGGCGCGGTCCGGTAAAACGGGCCGCGCCGTTTTTTCTCACCGTTGCAATTGTGACTGCCGGGTTGGCTTACGACATTTGATCGAAGACCAGTGTAGATAGAGTATGCACAGGACAAGTTCTGACCCCGGAAACTTACCCGACAGAGGTCCAGGAGGGGACACGCTATCAGTCAAAAATCGGGTCAACAGCTTTTTTCATGTCAATGTAATCGGAGCCGTCTTGCGTTGGCTCGTTCCCATCTTGATCCTTGAAGCGTCCCCATTCGATGCCTCGCTTAAACCATTTCTTTTCAGGATGTTGTTCCGCGATCCGCAATCGCACCAGTTTTGACCACTGAATACGCTGGACGGGCTCATATTCATCCTGTCCATAGTTCTTCGTTCCCGTCGCCCCGTCTTCTGTAGCCTGTTTTTTTATGTCCGCACTACTTCGCCAACAGACCGTCAGTGCCATTGCTACAAATTTCTGGTTCTTTGTAAGTGTCCTCATATCATTTCTCATCAAGTCAACGATCTGAACGGTTTGGCTTTCCGAAAAAAAATCCTGCCAAGACAAACATAAAGCCGAGCCCCAAGACATATTTGTAGGGTATTGCAAATTGTGAAAACCAATACTCCCTCTCACGGCGGAGATACTCCATATCGCAGTCGATGCAGTAGGTCATTTTCGGAATAACAGTGATCGTCTGGTATTGTAGGTTGGTGATGATATCTAAGCTCGGATGCCAACCATCCAAAAATACGAATCCCAACACCCCGAGCGTCACGCCAAAGGCAACAAGCCCCCGTCGAGACAAACGACTTATGATTCCTGCCAAAATTTTCCGATATCTGGGTTCAACTTCCGTCACGGATATTCTCCGAAAAAGTTCCACCCCTATTGAGGGTAATAATATCAGCCGACATTCTCCAGATAACATTGAAACCTACCATACCTGTTGAAATCCTTTCAAGTGCCTGGGATTTATGATCAGGGTCAGGTCTTGTTTTGTGATAGGGGTCAGGTCTTGTTTTGTGCAGACAGCCACGCTACCCTGTCTTCCAGAGTCGGAATAAGGGCATTTCCTGACCCGGGAGGAAGGATGGCAAATGATAGGGGTCAGGTCTTGTTTTGTGCAGACAGCCACGCTACCCTGTCTTCCAGA
>JBBDQU010000045.1:0-26435 GCA_040905865.1 Alphaproteobacteria bacterium | reverse complement strand
GTCGGAATAAGGGCATTTCCTGACCCGGGAGGAAGGATGGCATGGCGCGTCCGCTGAGGATCGAATACGCAGGCGCCGTGTATCACATCATGGCGCGGGGCAATGGCGGCGACGCGGTGTTCCGCGACGATGACGACCGGGCGGAGTTCCTGTCGGTCCTGGGGGCTATGTGCGGCGAAGCGGGCTGGCGGGTGCTGTGCTATTGCCTGCTGGACAATCACCTCCACCTCGTCGCCGCGACGGATCGGCCGACCCTGTCGCGGGGCATGCGGCAATTGCTCGGCGTTTACAGCCAGCGCTTCAACCGCCGCCACTCGCGGCGCGGCCATCTGTTCCAGGGGCGCTACAAGGCGCTGCCGGTGGAAACATCGGCGTATCTGACACAGGTTTGCGCCTATGTGCTGCGCAACCCGGTCGAGGCCGGGCTGGCGAAGGCGGCGGCGGACTGGCCGTGGTCGTCCTACCGGTTCAACGCGGGGAAAGGGCGGGTGGCGTGGTTCGACCCGGCGCCGTTGTGGGATGAGCTGGGCGTGCGCCGGGGCCGGGCCGCCGGCATTGCCGCGCTGGCGGCGAAGGACGCGCCGGCGCCGGAAGCGCGGGGCCAGCTGTGCTATGGCGGGGATGATTTCGCGGCGGCGCTGAAGGCGAAGGCGGGACGGTTCAGCCCGGAACATCCGCGCGCCACGCTGGCCGCCCTGTCGCCGGAGATCGCGTGGTATGACGAGCGCTACCCCGAACGGGCGGAAGCGATGGCGCGGGCCTGCCGGGACGGCCATCACAGCCGCACGGCGGTGGCACGCTATTACGGCGTCTATCCCAGCACCGTCAGCCGCGCGGTGAAGGCTTTCGATGCACAAAGCAAGACCTGACCCCGAAGTCACAAATACCCCAGCACCGTCAGCCGCGCCGTGAAGGCTTTCAACGCACAGAACAAGACCTGACCCCGAAGTCACACACAAAGTCACATTCGTCGGGCATCGCGACGATGGCGGCGTCCAGCTCCGGGATCAGCTCAACCTGACCCCGTCCGGGTACTCACGCTGCGTACTGCACGCGCTTCACCTTGATTTCATCGGCACGTTCCATGGCGCGAGCGAGATCGTAGGCGGCCTGGAGCCGGTACCACGTTTCCGCGCCGCCACCGAAGGCCTTGTCGAGACGAATCGCCATCTCGGGTGAGATTCCGGAATGGCCGTTGACGATATCCGATACCTGCTTGCGACTGACGCCGAGACTTTTTGCAGCCTCGGTCACGCTGAGGCCCAACGGTACCAGACAATCGTGACGCACCGACAGTCCCGGATGCGGCGGATTCTTCATCGCCATGTCTTCGTCCTCCTAATGGTAGTCGACCAGATCCCCGTCGCAGGCATGAATGCCGTCGAAGCGGAAGATGATGCGCCAGTTGCCCGAGACGCTGACCGCCCAGAATCCCGCCAGATCGCCCTTCAGGGGATGAAAGCGGTATCCGGGCAGGTCCATGTTGGCGGGTTCAGTCGCCTCGTCCAGACGGGCAAGGATGCGCTCCACCTTATCGGCCTGCTCGGGCGACACGCGGCGCCGATTCCCCTTCTCGTATAGGAGCTTCAGCCCCTTGTGCCGAAAGCCGACGATCATGAGCGGAATGTAACCCGTCACTTATCATATTACAAGATCCGGAGTCAGATCTTATTTTGTGCGTATTGCCTGTCAAAATAAACAGTTCGCGTTTTTACCTGACGCTACCGCCCCTCGCCGCGTTTACCCGCCCCTCGCCGCGTTTACCCGCCCCGCGCCACGCGCTCCCTTAGCTGGAATTTCTGGATCTTGCCGCTGGCGGTGCGGGGCATTTCGTCGATGACTTCCAGGCGTTCCGGGAAATAGTTCTTCGCCATGTTCTTATCGGTCAGGTACGCGACCATTTCCTCGAACGTCAGCCCCTTCGCGTCCGGTTTCAGGGTGACGAAGGCGCAGGCGCGTTCGCCGAGGCGGTCGTCGGGCATGGCGACGATGGCGGCGTCCTGCACCGCCGGGTGGCGGTAGAGCAGTTCCTCGACCTCCACCACCGGGATGTTCTCGCCGCCGCGGATGATCACGTCCTTGCTGCGGCCGCTGATGCGGATATAGCCGTCGGCGCGCATGCGGGCGTTGTCGCCGGTATCGAACCAGCCGTCGGCGTCGGTGGCGAAAAGTTCCGGCCGTTTCAGGTAGCCGACGAAGTTGAACGCGCCGCGCACCTGCAGCCGTCCTTCGGTATCGGTCGGCACCGGGATGTCGTTGTCGTCGACGACCCGCACCTCCATGCCGTCCAGCGCCCCGCCGTCGGATTCGAATATCCGGTCCGGCGGATCGCTTGGCCGGGTCATGGCGGCGGCGCCGTTTTCGGTCATCCCCCAGCAGGCGACCACCGTGGCGCCCAGCCGGGCCTGCGCCCGTTCCACCAGCACGCGCGGGATCGGCGCGCCGGCGGTCAGGAATATCCGCAGGCTGCCCATGTCGCAGTCATCCACCGCCGGCGCATTGGCGAGGTCGGCGAGGAAGGGCGTCGACGCCATGCAGAAGGTGGCCCGCTCGTCCTGGACGATCCGCGCGGCCTTCGCCGGGTCCCACACATCCATCAGCACCGCCGTGGCGCCGAGGAAGACCGGCATCACCAGCCCGTAACCGAACCCGGTCAGATGGGCCAGCGGCGAGGGCATCAGGATGACATCGTCGGGCGTGAGTTCGATCCGTTCGACGAATTTCACCAGGTTGCCGATCAGCGTGTTCTGGTTATGCATCACCCCCTTGGGCTGGCCCGTGGTGCCGGAGGTGTAGAGCAGCAGCGAGACGTCGTTGGGGTCGGGTTTGCGGGCGGCGTATTCCGCATCCCGGTCGCGGGTGCTGTCCGGGAACAGGGACAGGAACGCCTCCGGCTCCGGCCCCTCGATGACGAAGACATGCCGCAGGTCCGGCGCATCGCCGCGCAGCGCGTCGATCATCGCCGGATAGTCGAAACCGCGATAGCGGCGCGGCACGAAGACCGCCTTCGCCCCGGCGAAGGGCAGCATGAAGGACAGTTCGCGCTGGCGGAAGATCGGCATCAGCGGGTTGGTGATCGCACCGATGCGGACGCAGGCGAGATGCAGGACCGCGAACTGCCAGTAGTTCGGCAGTTGCACCGACACCACATCGCCCGGTTCGATCCCGGTTTCGATCAACCCCAGCGCCACCCGGTCGACGAAGCGGCCGAGTTCCGCATAGGTGAACGAAACCCGCGTCGCCGCCTGGCTGTCATAGCCGATGACGGCGGCGCGGTCCGGATACGCCGCCACCGCCGCGTCGAAACAATCGGTGACGAGGCGATTCGGCCAGAGCCCGCTGCGCCGGAAATAATCGATGCGCGCGGGCGGCGTTTGCAGTTCGAAGGCCACGGCATTCCTCCCGAAATGTGCCCTTCCGGCGTAACCGCGTTTCGCGGCAAGCGGTTCCCTAAACGGGCGATTCCGGATCGAAGTTCGGCTTGCGCTTTTCCAGATGCGCCGCCAGCCCCTCGCGGACCTCGGAGCCGGCAAAGCCGAGCATTTCCAGCGCCGTAGAGGCATCGTAGGCCGGGCCCATCATGCGGTACCAGTTGTTGAGCGCATATTTGGTCCAGCGGATGGCGCTGGGCGGCCCGGCCACCAGCCGGTTCGCGACTTCCAGCGCCTTGTCCTGCAATTCGTCGTCCTCGACGCACATGGATACGAGGCCCAGCCTGTCGGCGGTTTCGCCGTCCACCGGTTCGCACAGCATCAGAAGGTATTTCGCCTTGGCCATGCCGCAGAGCAGCGGCCAGTTGATCACCGCGCAGTCACCCGCCGCGACGCCGAGGCGGGTATGCCCGTCGACGATCTTGGCGGCCTTGCCGGCGATGGATATATCCGCCAGCAGCGCCGCCACGAGGCCGGCGCCGACCGCGACGCCATTGATCGCGGAAATGATCGGCTTGTTGCAGTTGATGATGTTGTAGACGAGGTCGCGCGCTTCCTTCCACGCCTGGATGCGCTGCCTTTCGTCGTTCATATTGGCTTCGATCATGCCGAAATCGCCGCCGGACGAGAAGGCCTTGCCCTTGCCGGTGAGGATCACCGCGCTGATATCCGGGTCGTCGTCGATATCCCGCCAGATATAGGTGAACTGCTTGTGCCCCTCGGCATCCAGCGAATTATAGGTCTTCGGATTGTTCAGGGTGATCCGCAGCACGCGGTCCGCGGGGTAGTCGAACTCGAATTTCGTATATTTTGCGTAACGGTCGGACATTGTCGCTCCCTCCGGTGGAAATTGTTCTTTTATGCCGCAAATGCGTCGTCGCGGACGATTTCGTCCGCTCGGGATTTTCTTTTATTCAGTCGACCATGGTCAGGCCGCCGCTGACGCTGAGTACCTGCCCGGTCAGATAGTCCGACCGCCCGCTGGCGAAGAACAGGATCGCATCGGCGATTTCATGGGGCTGCGCCAGGCGTTTGAACGGAATGGCCTTGGTCAGCGCCTGCTGCATGCGTTCCGACTGCGCGGCGAACAGCGGCGTATCGGTCGGTCCCGGGCAGACGCAGTTCACGTTGATGCGGTGGCGGGCCATTTCCCGCGCCAGCGATTTCGTGAAGGCGATGACGCCGCCCTTGGCGCCCGCATACATGGTTTCGCCCATGCTGCCGACGCGCCCGGCGTCGCTCGACACATTGATGATCTTGCCGGCGTTCCGTTCGATCATGGGGTCGAGGAAGGAGCGCGTCACCTTGACCGGGCCCATCAGGTTGATGGCGACGATCTTGTCCCAGAAATCCTGCGTGTTTTCGACGAAGGGCTGGATGACGTCCCAGCCGGCGACATTCGCGACGATATCGATCTGCCCGCACTTCGCCAGCGCGGCATCGCGGAACGCGGCGATGGACGCGTCATCGGCGATATCGAGCCGGTGGAAGATCGCTTCCCCGCCCTTGGCCAGACCGACCGTTTCGGCGCCGCCTGCCTCGTTGATGTCGCCGAAAAAGACGCGGCCGCCCGCCTCGCAAAGGGTCTGCACCGTCGCCCGGCCGATGCCGGATGCGCCGCCGGTGACGACGATATTCTTGCCATCGAGTTTCATTTTTGCTTCCCTTCTGAATTCAGTCGTGTCCGGCCATCATGCGCGTGACCGTATAGGTGATCGGTGTTTCGCCCTTCTGGTTGACGATGTCGTTGCGGGTCGAGACGATTCCCCGGTTGCCCTTGCTGGTCGGCCGGATCGCCGTTACCTCGACCACACAGTGGATGGTGTCGCCAACGACGGTCGGGCCCTGCACCTTCAGGTTCGTTTCCAGCATGGCGAGGCCGGTATGCTGCATCGTCGACTGGGCGAGAATGCCCTCGATAAAACTGTAGCAGAGCGCGCCGGGCACGGGCCGCCCCCTGATCGCGGCGCCCTGTTCCTCGCCGAACGTATGGTCGGTGAAGATCACCTCCAGCAGCCCGGTCGCGTTGATGAAGTTCACCAGGTCGGTTTCCGTGATGGTCCGGTTGATCGTCCGGAATTTCTGGCCGACCGTGAGGTCGTTCCAGTACAGGCCCAGCCCGACATAGGGTATTTTTTCGGCACTCATTCCCCGGTTTCCTTTTCTCTCTTCGTATCGATGCGCGCCTGGACGTGGTCGAACACGCCAAAGCAGGTTTTCAGTTGTTCGTCCGTCAGTCCGGACAGCAATTCGCGCCGCAGGTCGCGGATATGCCTTTCGAGTTCGACGATAACGGGCGCCGCCTTTTCCGCCAGGTGGATTGTCTTGGCGCGCCGGTCGTCGGGATCGTTGTGGCGTTCAACCAGACCGTCCGCTTCCAGCCGGTCGAGCTGACGTACCAGCGTCGACCCGCGGATACCGACAATATCGGCCAGCGCATTCTGTTTCAATCCGTCGCCATGGCTGGCGAGATGATGCAGGATGAGTCCCCGCGCCTGGCTGAGCCCCAGCGGGCCGAGCCGGACATCGAGCGTATTGCGCCAGCGTTGCGCGGTCTCCGCGAGCCGCGCCGCAAAATTGTCGATGAGATCGTTCGCCCCCGATTCCATTCCGCATCGTCCGCCATTCAGACGGATGATGATAGGAGGCTAATAATTAGGTTGCAAACGAATTTGCCGCGCGGGCGAAGAATCGATCGCCATTAGCGCAGATGGCAGGCCACGACGTGACCGGGCGCGACTTCCTTCAGCAGCGGCGTTTCAACCCGGCAGCGTTCCTCCGCATAGGGGCATCGGGTGTGAAAATGGCAGCCCGACGGCGGGCTGATCGGGCTTGGCACGTCGCCCTGCAGGATTCTCTTGACCCGTTTGATCGTCGGGTCCGGAATGGGCACGGCGGACAGCAGCGCTTCGGTATAGGGATGACGCGGGCTGGTGAAGAGCGTCTTCTTGTCCGTGTATTCGACAATCCGGCCGAGATACATCACCGCGATGTAGTGGCTGATATGTTCCACGACCGCCAGGTCATGGGCGATGAACAGGTAGGAGAGGTTGAATTCCTTCTGGAGGTCCATCAGCAGATTGATGACCTGCGCCTGAATCGACACGTCGAGCGCCGACACCGGTTCATCGCCAACGATCAGCTTTGGATTATAGGCAAGGGCGCGCGCGATACCGATGCGCTGGCGCTGACCGCCGGAGAACTGGTGCGGGAAGGCTTCCATCTGCGCCCGGCGCAGGCCGACGCGGTCGAACAGCGCCGCCACATGGTCCTGCCGGTCCTTCGACGGAACGATGTCATGGATCTTCAGGGATTCGCCGACGATGTCGCCGGCGGACATGCGCGGATTCAGCGACGAGAACGGATCCTGGAAAATGATCTGCATGTCGCGGCGATAGGGCCGCAACTCGCTCTTGGGCATATGGGTAATGTCGGCGCCGTCGATCCTGATCGTGCCTTCCGTCGGCTCGACGAGCCGCAGCACCGTGCGGCCGACCGTCGTCTTGCCGCACCCGCTTTCGCCCACAAGACCCAGGGTTTCCCCCTGTTTGATGGCAAAACTGACGCCGTCGACGGCATACACCTTTCGCGTCGTACGGGACAGGATACCTGATTTGATCGGGAAATGCTTTTTCAGGCCGGTAACTTCCAGGACCGGCGCTGCGCCACCCGCCTGTGCAGCAACCGCTTCCGCGGCGGCAGTCGTCACGTCAGTCATTTTTTTCTCCATACAGACGGTCCGAATGCCAGCAGGCCGCCCAGTGGCCCGGCCGCTTTTCCTCATAGGGCGGATATTCGCCGGTGCATTTCTCGTCGGCAAACTTGCAGCGCGGGGCAAACGTGCATCCCGGCGGGAGGTCGCTCAGCGGCGGCACGATGCCGGGTATTTCCATCAGCCGTTCCTCGATATCGGAATCCCTGCCGCTCATGATCGCAAGATGCGGGACGGAGGCCAGAAGCCCGTGCGTATAGGGATGCAACGGCTCGCCGAACAGCGCCACCACGTCGGTTTCCTCGACCTTCCGGCCGGCATACATGACGATCACGCGCTGCGCGGTTTCCGCAATGACACCGAGATCATGGGTAATCAGCACCATCGCCGTGCCCAGTTTCTTCTGCAGTTCCAGCGTCAGGTCCAGGATCTGCGCCTGGATGGTGACGTCCAGCGCCGTCGTCGGCTCGTCGGCGATCAGCACTTTCGGGTTACAGGCCAGCGCCATGGCGATCATCACCCGCTGGCGCATGCCGCCGGAAAGCTGATGGGGGTATTCCTTCACCCGCTGCTCGGCTTCGGGGATCTTCACCAGCCGCAGCATCTCGGTCGAACGGGCCAGCGCCTCCGTCTTCGACATGCCCTGGTGCAGGATCAGCGCTTCGCTGATCTGGTGGCCGATGGTCAGCACCGGGTTCAGAGACGTCATCGGCTCCTGAAAAATCATGGAGATTTCGTTGCCGCGGATTTTCCGCATTTGCGTTTCGCTGAGGTCCAGCAGGTTGACCCCGTCCAGAACTACCTTGCCGCCCAGGATTCTGCCCGGCGGGTCCGGCACCAGCCGCATGAGCGAGAGCGCGGTAATGCTCTTGCCGCAACCGGATTCGCCGACGATGCCGAGCGTTTCCCCCTTGCGCAGGTAGAAGGAGACTCCGTCGACCGCCTTCACGACGCCCTGGCGGGTGAAGAAATACGTCTTCAGCCCCTCTACTTCCAGGGCAATCTCGTTGCTTTGCGGCGCCTCGACGGGAATTTCCCGGATGTCTGTTGCTGTCTCGTCCATGTTTCCACTGTCCAACGTTATTGTTTTATGTGGCAGGCAGGATTGCTGCGTTTGCGTTCAAAAAATGATCCGGCCACCGCCTAGCTGCGCTGCCTTGGATCGAGCATGTCGCGCAGCGCGTCACCCAGAAGATTGGTGCCGAACACCGCCGCGCTGATGGCGAGGCCGGGGAAGATGACCAGCCACGGCGCAACCCGCACGTATTCAGCGGCCGATTCGGACAGCATGCGCCCCCAGGACGGATGCGGCTCCGGCACGCCCAGCCCGAGGAAGGACAGGGAGGCTTCGACCAGGATCGCCGCGCCCAGCTGCGCCGTGCCGAGCACGATCAGCGGCGCCAGCGTATTGGGCAGGACGTGGCGGATGGCGACGCGCCATTCGCTCATCCCCCCGGCGCGGGCGGCCTCCACAAACGGCATTTCGCGCAGTGAAAGCGTACTGGACCGGACGACCCGCGCGATATTCGGCACGAGCGGTATGGAAATCGCGATTATCGTATTCTCCAGGGACGGCCCCAGCGACGCCGCCATGACCAGCGCCAGAACAAGCAGCGGCAGGGCCTGCATGATATCGATGAGCCGCTGCAGGATAAGATCGACCCAGCCCATCAGGTAGCCGGACATCAGCCCGATAACGATGCCGATAAAGCCCCCCAGCAGCGTCGATGCGATCCCCACGATCAGGGATATGCGTGCGCCGTGAACGATGCGGCTGTACATGTCGCGGCCCATCATGTCCGCGCCGAGGCTGTGTTCGGCGCTGGGCGGCGCGAGTGACGCCCCGGCATCCGTCGACAGGGGATCGTGTGTGGCGATGACGTCGGCGAATATGGCCGCCAGGACGAAAATCAGCACGATCAGGGCGCCGGCGGCGCCAAGCGGATAGCGGCGGCAAAAGTGAACGAAGGCATCCCAGCGGCTGTGCACATTGGCGCCGGCCCGGGTCAATTCCGCCTGATGCTCAATATTTACCATGATTCAGTCATCCTTGTTTCAGGTTGGCCGGGCTAGTCGGAATACTTGATACGCGGATCCAGCGACGCGTAGGCCATATCCACCAGGAAGTTGATCACCACCACAACGACCGCGATGAGCATCACCAGATTCTGCACGATCGGATAATCCCGCATCAGGATCGCCTCCACGAGGAAATGCGCCACGCCGGGGATGTTGAATACCGTTTCGGTGATGATCAGCCCGCCGATCAGGAACGCAGCCTCGATGCCGATGATTGTCAGAACCGGCAGCACCGCATTCTTGAGCGCGTGGTGGTAGTTGATCGAATTCTCCGACGCGCCCTTCGACCGTGCCGTCCGGATATAATCCTGCCGCATGACCTCCAGCATCGACGACCGCGTCAGGCGCATGATCAGCGCCGAACTTCGGAAGCCGACCGCCGCGGCGGGGATCGTGTACATCTTGAGTTCCTCCCACCAGCTGTCGGGCGTATCGGTATAGATGGGAATGCTGCCGAAATAGCTGACGAAGAACATCAGGATCAGCAGCGCCAGCCAGAAGGATGGCAGCGACAACCCGCTCAGGCTGACAACGCGCAGCGTATAATCCAGCGCCGTATCCTGCTTCACCGCGCTGATAACGCCGAGCGGCAGGCCGAACAGGACGGAAAAGAACAGCGAAAGCGCGGCGAGTTTGGCCGTGATCGGAATACGGGGGCCCAGTTCATCGATCGCCGGCATTTCGGAAACATAGGAAAAGCCCAGGTCCCAGCGCATCAGTCCGGTTATCCAGTGGAAATACTGTACCGGAATCGGCAGATCGAGGCCGAGTTCCCTTTCGATGTTGGCCTTTTCAGCCGGATCGACGAAGCCGGCCGAGTCGAACATGATATCGACGATGTTGCCCGGCATTAACCGGAGCATCACGAAAATGATGATCGAAATACCGATGAGCGTCAGCAGCATCAGCAGGAATCGCTTGACCAGATACGTACTCATCCGTCACCTCCAGCGGGTCAGGCATTCACCCGCATTCCTGTTCACCGGTCCGCCGCGCACGGCGGACCGGATTATCGTTATGTCACGGCGAGCGGTTTATCCGCCCTTTTGCCGTCGCCCGACATTACCTGTCGAGCCATACATCACTTGTCGAGCCATACATCCTCCATCCGCCAGTTGTTGTAGACGCCGTTCACATGGGTCACGAAGCCCTTCACATAAGGGTGGAAGCAGTTACCCGCCTTGTTGTGCTGGATAAGCGGGCGCGCAGCGTCTTCCTGGAGCTTCTTGTCGATTTCCCACACCAGCTTGCGGCGCTCGTCCTGGTCTTCCATCATCGACTGCTTGACAAACAGCGCGTCGATTTCCTTGTCGCAATAGCCGGTATAGTTCCGCTGTGAACCACAGGAATAGTTCTCAAAGAAGTTCACGTCCGGATCGTCGACCCCCGTCCCGGTGAGGTTGAGGCCCACCTGGTAATCCTTCCGGGCCACCTTGGCGTGCCAGTTGCTGGTCTCGACCGTATCCAGCGTCGCGTCGATGTAGATTTCCTTCAGGTGATCGATCAGAATCACCGCCGGGTCGCGATAGGTCGCGATGTTCCGGGTCGCAACCTGGATCTTCAGCGTGTTTTCCGGGCCGTAGCCGAGACCCTTCATGATCTTGCGCGCTTCTTCGCGGTTACCGGCAACATCCGGATCATAGCCGGCAACGGTCTTCATGTATTCCGGTGTCCAGCCCCAGCCGCCATGCGGCGGCGGCAGCAGCGCGCCGCCGATATAGGCTTCACCCTGGCTGAGAATATCGACAAACGCCTGACGGTCGATGGTCAGGACCATCGCCCTGCGGATATCCGCATTGTCGAACGGCGGCGCATCGCGGTTCACGATCAGGTTCGTGCTCACATTTGTCGCAACCATCTCGCAGATCGCATCCGGCGCCTGCGATTGAATGTCCTTCAGCATCGGCACCTGGACGTCGGTGTTGTAGGTCATGTCGAACTTGCCGGCGATAAAGGCCAGCACCCTGGTCGAACGGCTCTTGATGATCGTCCAGTCGATGCCGTCAAGGTATGGCCGGCCCTCTTTCCAGTAGTTCTCGTTCCTGACGAACTTCACGCTTTCGTTCTGCTTCAGTTCGACGAACTTGAACGGTCCCGTTCCAATCGGCGCTGTCCGCATCTTGGCCGGCGGCACGTGGCACGGATAGACCGGCGAATAGCCGGCGGCCAGCAGCGCGATAAACGCAGGCTGAATGCGTTTCAGATGGAACGTGGCCTTCAGATCGCCGTCAACCGTTACCTGTTCGAGATTCGTATACCAGGATTTGCGCGGGTTCTTGCGCAGCTTGACCTTGCCCTCCCCGAGGATCAGATCCCAGGTGCATTTGACATCCTTTGCCGTGAACGGCTTGCCGTCATGCCATTTCACGCCGTCCCGCAGGTTGAAGGTCAGTTTTGTCTTGTCGTCGTTCCAGGACCAGTCCGTCGCCAGATCGGGGACAATCGTGTCCAGGCTCTCCTTGGCGATGGCATTGTCGAACATGACCAGATTATTGAAGACACCCATATACGGTGACGACGTCGAATGTGACGCCTCTTCGTGGATCGACCCGCTTGGCGGGGTATCCCGATGGTAAATTTTCAGTGTGCCGCCACTTTTCTGGGCCATCGCCATCGACGCAACCAGCGTCACGGCCAGCGCCGATGAAACGGCCACAGTCCTGCGCATAATATTGTTCATTGTTTTCCCCCGCTTAACCCTGCCGCATGGATAATGTCCAGATGGCTCAATAGCCTTGACCCATCTCCATGCGACCGAAGCATCGAGTATGCGCGATCCCCACCGGCGTGCCAAGCGCTACATGGTTTTCCAGGCCGGCGACAGTCCGGGCACGGCAAAGTCGGATACACCCGCATGGTATTCAGGTTGCCTTAGGTCCACTTTTCCGGACGCAAAAGACCGGGTGCCCGGGGCGCTCCGGGTGCCCGGCCCAATCAGCAGGGCGGCGCCGGCGCAATGCGCCGGGCCGCGCAGTACGTGTTAACGGTCAAGCCAGACGTCTTCCATCCGCCAGTTGTTGTAGATGCTGTTCACGTGGGTCACGAAGCCCTTCACATAGGGGTGGAAACAGTTGGCCCCCTTGTTGTGCGCAATAATCGGCCGCGCGCCGTCTTCCTGCAATTTCCGGTCGATCTCCCAAACCAGCTTCCGCCGCGCGTCCTGGTCTTCCATCATCGACTGCTGTTCGAACAGCTTTTCCAGTTCCGGGTTGCAGTATCCGGTATAGTTACGTTGCGATCCGCACGAATAGTTTTCATAGAAATTGGTATCCGGATCGTCGACGCCGGACCCGGTCAGGTTCAGTCCGACCATATAATCCTTGCGGGCCACCTTGGCATGCCAGTTGCTGGTCTCCACCGTATCAAGGGTTCCGTCGATATAGATTTCCTTCAGGTGATCGATCAGGATGACGGCCGGATCGCGATACGTCGCGATATTTCGCGTCGCGACATTGACGGCCAGCCGGTTATCCGGCCCGTAACCGAGCTTTTCCATGATCTTGCGCGCTCTGGCGCGGTTATTCGCAACATCCGGATTGTAGCCCGCGACCGTCGCCATGTATTCGGGCGTCCATCCCCATCCCCCATTGGGGGGCGGCAACATGGCGCCGCCGATAATAGTTTCGCCATGACCGAGAATGTCGACGAATGCCTGGCGGTCGATCGTCAGGACCATCGCCTTGCGTATTTCCGGATTGTCGAAGGGGGGATTGTCGCGATTGACAATCAGATTGGTGGACACGTTTGTCGCCACCATTTCACATACGGCATCGGGCGCCTGTTTCTTGACATCCTTCAGCAGCGGCACCGTGATATCCACATTGAAGGTCAGGTCGAATTCGCCTGCGATAAACGCCAGAACCCGGGTCGAGCGGCTCTTGATGATTGTCCAGTCAACGCCATCGAGATATGGCTTGCCCTCTTTCCAGTAATTTTCATTCTTTGCGAACTTCACGCTTTCATTCTGCTTCAGTTCGACGAACTTGAATGGCCCGGTACCGATTGGGGTCGTCCGCATCGTCCGCGGCGATACATGGCACGGGTATACCGGCGAGTATCCGGAGGCGAGCAACGCGATGAACGCCGGCTGCTTGCGCTTCAGGTGAAACGTCGCTTCCCGTTCGCCGTTCACCGTGACCTTTTCGAGATTCTTGTACCAGGACTTGCGCGGGTTCTTGCGCAGTTTGGTCTTTCCGGCATCCAGGATCATATCCCAGGTGCATTTGACGTCGGCCGCCGTAAAGGGCTTGCCGTCATGCCATTGCACGCCCTCCTGCAACGTGAACGTCAGTTGCGTCTTGTCGTCATTCCACGACCAGCTTGTCGCAAGGTCGGGTACGATTGTATCGAGGCTTTCCTTCGCTACCTGCTGGTCGAACAGGACCAGATTGTTGAAGACCCCCATATAGGGCGATACGGTGGAATTGGTCGCCTCCTCGTGGATCGATCCGCTGGGTGGCGTCCCGCGGTGGTAGACTTTAAGAATACCGCCGCTTTTCTGGGCCATCGCTGCCTGTGCCGCCAGCGTAATTGCCAGCACAGACGCAACAGCCGCCGCTGTACGTATTGTAGACGACATGAATCTAACTCCCTGTAGTTCGTCATCGCCGGGAATTTCATGCGACTCATTCCGCAATGTCCCGGTCCGGATTTTCTGATGGCGAGCGTTTCAAGGATTATGTTTGATGCATTCCCGCATGCCAAGTTATTTATTCCCGTTGGGAATAAGTCTTTGTCTTACAAGGAATGAATCGGCGGCGAAGATAGCCGAAATGTCGGCATCGGCCCTCCCAATCCACGTCGACGGGATACAATGCCTCGGTCAACCCACTGCTTTTGGTGGTATTTACCCATACGGATACAAAAAACCGGCGCCGAAGCACCGGTTCCATGTGCCGGAATCCGGAACGGAGAACACTCCGTTCCGGGCAGCCGGTCAGTCGTCTACTTGTCCAGCCAGGCGTCTTCCATGCGCCAGCCGTTATACATGCTGTTCACATGGGTTGTGAGACCCTTGACGTGGGGATGCCAGCAATTGCCCCACTTGAAGTGGAAGATGATCGGACGGGCGCCATCGAGCTGCAGCTTCTTGTCGATTTCCCAGACCAGTTTCCGGCGCTCTTCCTGGTCGGTCATCATCGACTGCTTCTCGAAGAGCTTTTCCAGTTCCGGATTGCAATAGCCCGTGTAGTTCCGCTGCGACCCGCATGCATAGTTTTCGTAGAACATCGCGTCCGGATCGTCCACGCCCGACGCGGTAAGGTTGAGCCCGACCTGATAATCCTTTCGGGCCACCGTGCTGAACCAGTTGCTCGTTTCAATCACGTCCAGCGTGCCATCGATATAGATTTCCTTCAGATGGTCGATCAGGATCACCGCCGGATCGCGATACGTGGCGTTGTTGCGGGTCGAAACCTTGATGGAAAGCCTGTTGTTCGGCCCGTAGCCGAGCTTTTCCATAATCTTGCGGGCCTCCGCCCGGTTCGCGGCGACATCCTTGCCGTACCCCGGCAGCGTCCGCAGCATCTCCTCCGGCATGCCCCAATTGCCGGTTGGCGGCGGCAGCATTGCGCCCCCGTCCTTGTGCTCGCCCTCGCCGAGGATCGTGTTGTAGGCGTCACGATCGATGGTCAGCGCCATGGCCGTGCGGATATCCGCATTGTCGAAGGGCGGCTTGTCGCGATTGACGATCAGGTTCGCCGCACCGCCCGTGGTCGTGAGGTCGCATTGCGCGTTGGGGTTCTCGCGGGCAAGCTCGCGGAGCGACGGCGTCGGCAGGTCATGCGTGAACGTCATATCGAATTCGCCGGCCGTAAACGCCAGCATCCGGGTTGCGCGGCTCTTGATAATCGTCCAGTGGACGCCATCGAGATGCGGCTTGCCGGGTTTCCAGTACTCCTCGTTTTTCGTGAATACGATCCGTTCGTTCTGCTTCAGTTCGACGAACTTGAACGGGCCCGTGCCGATCGGCGCGGTCCGCATTTTGGCCGGCGGCACGTGGCAGGGGTAAACCGGCGAGTAGCCGGAAGCCAGCAGCGCGATGAATGCCGGCTGGGTGCGGTTCAGATGGAAGGTGGCCTGATAATCGTTGTCGACCGTGACTTCTTTCAGGTTGGTGTACCATGCCTTGCGCGGGTTCTTGCGCAATTTGGCCTGGCCCTTGTCCTGAAGAAGGTCCCAGGTACACTTGACGTCGGCTGCCGTAAACGGCTTGCCGTCGTGCCATTTCACACCCTCGCGCAGCTTGAAGGTAAGGGCCGTCTTGTCCGCGTTCCACGACCATTCCGTCGCGAGGTCGGGCACGATCGTATCCATGCTCTCCTTGGCAATGCCCTGATCGTACATCACCAGATTGTTATAGACGCCCATGTACGGCGACGTCGTGGAGTTGGTCGCCTCCTCGTGGATCGACCCGCTGGGCGGTGTGTCCCGGTGATACATCCTGAGGATACCACCGTCCTTTTGCGCCATCGCCGCCTGCGCGACGAGACCCATTGCAACCGCCGACGCAATGCCGACGACTGTCCTGATACTTCGATTCATGCCTAGCCTCCCGTTGCTAAAAGCCGGATTCCGATTTTTTTGATCGTTAAGCAGAAATCTGCCGCTGGAATTCCGGACTGTTGTGCTTGTCAGACCTGAGTATCTGTTCCCCTGCTTCTGGTTATTTTCCCGGGCGGATAACACTCGCCGCCCCTCATTCCGCAGGAAACAGTTCGCTGCGTCGTTACGATCTTTGAACATCGGCACGCGAGCGTCAACCGCCATCTTATTGAAACAGGGTCTAAAATTGCCCGGAGAACCGCCGCTGACGCCGAATGTCAGGGTCCGCAGCCATAACGGCGGCACCGTCATTGCCTGTCTATCGCGCCGTCCAGCCGCCGTCGACCATGATGGAGGCGCCGCGCACCGCCGCGCCGGCCTCGCTGCACAGATAGCCGAGCGCGCCCGCCACCTCCTCGACCGTGATGAAGCGTTTCATCGGCTGGTGGTACGGCATTTTCGTTTCGACAAAGGCGTCCACCGCTTCTTCCTTCGGCAGGCCGCGCTGGGCCGCGAACGTGTCGATCCGGTGTTCGCTCAGATTGCTGCGGACCGAACCGGGGCAGATGGCGTTGCAGGTGACGCCGGTTTCGACGGTTTCAATGGCGACCACTTTCGTCAGCCCCAGGATCGCATGCTTGCTGGCCGTGTAGCAGGACAGTTCCGGCGTGCCGACATGGGCGTTGACCGACGCGGTATTGACGATCCGGCCCCAGTTGCGGGCCTTCATCTGCGGCAGCACGGTGCGGATAGCCAGGAACGCCGCCGTGACATTCACCGCGAGCATCTGGCGCCAGATATCGACGGGAAAATCCTCGACGAACGCGCGATGCTGCATGCCGGCATTGTTGACCAGGATATCGACCTTGCCGAGCCGCGCATCCGCATCGCCGATCATGGCGACGACTTCGTCCGCATTGCGCAGGTCGGCGCCATTATAGACGACCTGTACGCCGAATTCGTTTTCCAGCGCCGCCCTGGTGGCCTCGATTTCGGCGGCATCGCCGAGCCCGTTCAGCATGATGGCGCAACCTTCCTTCGCCAGCACCTTCGCGTAACCCAGCCCGATGCCACCTATCGATCCGGTGATAACCGCGCTTTTCCCCGCAAGACTTCCCGCCATGATATTTTTTCCCCCGTTACGCGTTAATATAGTGTCCGTCACGCCAGACCGACTCATCGAATACGATCCAGACCAAGACGAACACTCTAATCGGATGGTGCTCAATTGGGCATGAAATTAAACCGGACAGCAGTGGACTTGATCCGAGTATCCATGCCGGAACGTATCTCGATCACGACGCGTCACATGCGCTAAGCTTCCCGGCACAACCAACCGGGAGGAAGCACCATGGGCAGGCTTGACGGCAAGGTCGCGCTGATCAGCGGCGGGTCGCGCGGGCAGGGCGCGGCGGAAGTGCGGCGCTTTACCGAAGAAGGCGCGAAAGTCGTGTTCGGCGACATTGCGGATTCCGACGGCGAAGCCATCGCCGCCGAAATGACGGCGATGGACCGGGAGGCGGTGTACGTCCACCTGGACGTGACCCGCGAGGCGGACTGGAAAAAGGCGGTGGACCTTGCCGTCAGCCGCTTCGGCCGGCTGGATATCCTGATCAACAACGCCGCCATCGTCATTCCCAGGGTCGCCATCGAGGACCGCACGGTCGAGGAATGGGACCGGGTCATCAATGTCAATGTGAAGGGCGTGTTCCTGGGCACGAAATACGCCATCCCCGCCATGCGCGCGGCCGGCGGCGGCGCCATCGTCAATATTTCATCGGTCGCCGGGCTGGGCCAGTCCAGCCACCAGGAACCGGCCTACGCGACCAGCAAGGGCGCGATCCGCATCTTCTCCAAGGTCACGGCGACGCAGCATGCCGACGACAATATCCGCTGCAATTCGGTGCATCCCGGGCCGGTCGACACGGAAATGTTCCGCGCCGCCTTCCCCGATCCGCAGGCGCTGAAGGCGCGGCTGAACCGCGTGCCGATGAAACGGGCCGGGACCATCGGGGAGATCGTCAACGGCGTGCTGTTCCTGGCCTCGGACGAGGCCGCCTATATCACCGGCACCGAACTGGTGATCGACGGCGGCGCGATGAGCATGTGACGCGACAGGCCGGCACCTCCGCGCGGCATTATCCCAGCAATCGCGCCTCGGCGCGGACCAGGGCGACGAAGCGCTGTGCGGCGGCGGAATGGTCGGTGGCGCGGCAGGCGAGCCGGATGGGGGCGACGAGACGGGGCGTATCGGCAAGCGGGCGGTAGGCGATGCCGCCCAGCCGCATGCCGCACAGCGATTCCGGCACGATGGTCACGCCCAGCCCCGCCGCGACGAGGTTGAGCGTCGCGACGATACGCGGCGCTTCCTGTTCGATCCGCGGCATGAACCCCGCCGCGTGGCAGGCGCCGGTGATGGCATCATACAGGCCGGGGCCCGATGACCGGCGGTAGAGCACAAAGGGTTCGCTCGCGAGCTCGGCCAGCGGCAGCGGCGCATCGTCGCCACCGGTTGCAAGCGCGTGATCCCCGGGCAGCGCCGCGAACATCCGTTCCTCGAACAGTTCATGGACGGCAAGGCCTTCGCCATCGGGTACCGGCGAGCGGATGAACCCGGCATCGAGCCGTTCCGTCCGCAGGGCATCGACAAGGTCGCTGGTGCCGCTTTCCTCCAGCGCCAGCGACACCAGCGGATACCGTTCCCGGAACAGGCGGATCACATGCTGCACGAAGGGATGAAACGGAGCCGAACTGGTGAAGCCGATGACGAGCCGCCCCTGTTCGCCCCGCGCGGTGCGCTTCGCCCTGCCCAGCGCCCGTTCGACCTGCGCCAGGATCGCCTGCGCATCGCCGAGAAGGCCGCGCCCGGCCTCGGTCAGTTCGACCCCGCGCGGCTTGCGCCGGAACAGTTGCAGTTCCAGTTCGTCCTCCAGCGCCCGAATCGACTGGCTGAGCGGCGGCTGCTGCATACCCAGTCGGGCGGCCGCCCGGGTGATATGGCCTTCCTCGGCGACGGCGACAAAATGGCGAAGGTGACGAAGGTCCATATCATATATATTTCATATGAATATCGGCATAAACATATATTTGGATAATGAGCGCGGCAAGGCTAATCTCCCTGTCAACGGGCTGGTACCGACAATGAGAGGAGAGGCAATACGATGGCTGCAGGGGAAACCACGGTGAAGATGGTCGCCGGAACCTATGAGAAATCGGCGGCGAACCTGGCGTGGGTCCGGACGCGCCTCGGACGGCCATTGACGCTTTCCGAAAAGCTGCTGCTGGGCCACCTTGATGACCCGGAGACCAGCGAACTGATCCCCGGCCGGAGCTTCCTGTCCCTGCGGCCGGACCGGGTGGCGTTCCAGGATGTGCTGGGCCAGTCGGGTATGCTGCAATTCATGCAGACCGGGCTGGACCGCGTGGCGGTGCCGACATCGATCCATTGCGACCACCTGATCGTCGCGCAAAACGGGGCGGAAGACGATCTGCGCGACTCGCTGGGCGAAAGCCGGGAGGTCTATGATTTCCTGCGCACGGCGGCCGCCCACTATGGGCTGGGGTTCTGGGAACCCGGCGCCGGGATCATCCATCAGGTCATCCTGGAAAATTACGCCTTTCCGGGCGGGCTGGTCATCGGCACGGATTCGCACACGCCGAACGGCAGCGGGCTGGGCGGATGCGCCGTCGGAGTGGGCGGCGCCGATGCGGTCGAGGTGATGTCCGGCCTGCCCTGGGAAGTCCGCTACCCGCGCCGCATCGCGATTGTCCTGACCGGAACGATGGACGGATGGACCGCGCCGAAGGATGTCATCCTGTGGGTCGCGGGGCAGCTTGGCGTCGCCGGGGGCACGAACGCGGTGGTCGAGTATATCGGTCCCGGCGCCAGAACGATCAGCGCCACGGGCAAGGCGACGATCACGAACATGGGGGCGGAACTGGGTGCGACAAGCTCGGTCTTTCCCTATGACGACCGCATGGCGGCCTATCTGGAGGCGACCGGACGGGCGGAGATCGCATCCCTCGCCCGCGCCAACATGGCGTTGCTGGAACCGGACCCGGAATGCGAGGCGGACCCCCAATCCCATTACGATGTCGTCCTAGAACTCGATCTCACGACGCTGGAGCCGCATGTGGTCGGGCCCCATTCGCCGGACCGGGCCCGGCCCCTTTCGGCACTCGCGGCGGAAGTATCGGACGGCGGCAACGGGTTCGTCGACACGATCTCGACGGCGCTGATCGGCAGTTGCACGAATTCGTCCTACGAGGATATGAGCCGGACCGCCGACATTGCCGCCCAGGCCAATGCGCGGGGCGTCAGGGTCGCGGCGCCGCTGCTGATCACCCCCGGTTCGGACCGGGTCCGCGCGACCATCGCGCGCGACGGCCAGATGCGCATCCTGGAAGATGTCGGCGGCACGGTGCTGGCCAATGCCTGCGGTCCCTGTATCGGGCAATGGCGGCGCGCCATGAACGGCGAGCCCGCGCCGAACACGATCCTGACGTCGTACAATCGCAATTTTCCGGCCCGGAATGACGGCCAGCCGGGCACCATGAACTTCATCGCCAGCCCGGAAATCGTGATGGCGCTGGCGCTGGCAGGGCGGCTGTCCTTCGACCCCCGGCGGGACACCCTGACGGGCGCGGACGGGAAACCGTTCCGCCTGCAAGCGCCCGGCCCGGCGCCCGAAGTGCCGGAATCCGGCTTTGAAAAAGGCGACTACAGCTATATCGCGCCGCCGGCGGACGGCGGCTCTATACAGCCGGCCATAGACCCCGACAGCAACCGCCTGCAGATACTGCACCCATGGCCGGCCTGGGACGGCGCGGATTATACCGACATGCCGGTGCTGGCCAAGGCGACGGGCAAGACGACAACCGACCAGATTTCGCCGGCGGGTCCGTGGCTCCGCTTTCGGGGGCATCTCGACAAATGCAGCGACAACATGCTGTCCGGCGTCGTCAACGCCTATAGCGGCGAAAGAGGCGCCGGCTTGAACCTGCTGACCGGGAAAATCGGACAGGAATTTTCTCAAATCGCGCGATACTACAAGTCGCTAAACATCCGCTGGGCGGTCATCGGCGATACCAATTATGGCGAAGGCAGCAGCCGGGAACACGCCGCCCTGTCCCCGCGCCTGCTGGGCGGCGCCGCCGTGATCGCCCGAAGCTTCGCCCGCATTCACGAAACCAACCTCAAAAAGCAGGGGATTCTGGCCCTGACCTTTACCGACCCGGGCGATTACGACCGCATCCGCGAGGACGACCGGATCAGCCTGACCGGCCTGTCCGGCCTGGCGCCGGGAAAACCCGTGACCTGCGCGGTCAGCCATGCGGACGGGACCACGGAATCCCTCTCGCTCAGCCATTCCTATACCGACGCGCAACTCGCCTGGTTCCGCGCCGGTTCCGCGCTCAACGTGCTGCGCGCGGCGGCCTGACCGGCGGTGGCGGGAGGGGTTGCGGCAGGCTCACCCCTCCGTCATTCTGCCGCGAAATATTCAGCAAGGAAGCCGCCCGTGAACGACGACCGCTACCCCGCCTGCCAGGGACCGGACCCCGAACCGACCCGCGTAAAATTCAGTATTCCGCCGGGCGCCATCGACAGCCACGCCCATATCTTCGGCACGGAACCGCACTATCCCTGGTCGACCGGGCGCGGCTATACGCCGCCCGAAGCGACCCTCGACTCCTATCTGGCATTGCACAAGGCACTGGGCGGAATCGACCGCGCCGTGCTGACCCAGCCCAGCGTCTACGGCACGGACAATTCGTGCATGCTGGACGTGGTCGACCGCATGAACGGCAAGTTCCGCGCCGTCGTCGCCGTCGATGCCGGCGTGACTGACCGGCAACTGGAAGAATACCACGCGCGGGGCGCGCGCGGGGCGCGGGTCAATATCGTGGACAAGGGCGGTAACCCCTTCGCCGATATCAGCGCGGTGCGCGCCTTCACCGAGCGGCTGAAGCCGCTGGGATGGCACCTGGAACTGCTGGTTCATGTCCATGAATTCCCGGACCTGCGCGCCACCTTCAACAGCATGGCCGTGCCGGTCTCCTTCGGCCATCTGGGCTACATGAAAACCGACAACGGCGTCGACCATCCCGGCTTTCGCGAATTCCTCGACCTGTTGCGGGACGGCAATGCCTGGGTCAAGCTGACGGGGACCTATCGCATCACGGTGCGCGACCGCACGCCCTATGACGATATCACGCCCTTCGCGCAGGCGCTGATCGCGGCCAATGCGGACCGCGTGGTCTGGGGCACCGACTGGCCGCATCCGGCAATCAAGGGGATCATGCCCAATGACGGCGCGCTGATGGACCACCTCGCCGACTGGGCGCCGGACGAGGCGGTGCGGCGCAAGATCCTGGTGGACAACGCGGAGGCGTTGTACGGGTTCTAGAGGCGCTTGAAGGACACGGATTCGCCGCCTACCATTCGTGCATTCCGACGAGGGGGGAAAAGCGTGTCCGAAGAACCCGTAGACGTCCTGATCATCGGCGCCGGTGCGTCCGGCGATGCGGGGCCGGTCGCCGCCGTGACGGCGCAATGCTATTACCGCGACGACCGGGTGATGCAATCCATCGGCATGGAACCGCAAGACAGACACCGCGTAGGGAGAAACCGGCCATGAGCGACGACATGAATGACGTGCTGTGCAACCGCACGAAACAGCGCCTCGATTCCGGCGGCATGTCGCTGATGATGTCGGTCCGGGCGTCGAAATCGGTGGACACCGTCTTCGCGCTGCAGGCGGCCGTGGCGCAGAAAATGGCGGGATAGGCGTACCGCCGGCACGAGATGCACCATGGATCCCGCATCAAGTGCGGGATGACAGTAGTTGGGCGTGCGGGATGACGGTTGGCCGTGCGGGATGACAGTTGGGCGTGCGGGATGACGGTGCGTGGGTTGGGCTAAGCGTGAAACCGCTATCGCTGTCATCCCGCACTTGATGCGGGATCCAGTCGCGGCAGCGCCGCGACCTGCCCGGAGCCCGGCCTACAGCGGGATCGCCAGCAGCGTGTCGATGCGGTCGCTGTCCAGCACCACGATCCGTTCCGTGAAACGGTATTCCGGGCCGGAAATGTCGATCCTGTCCAGGTACCGGCCCGTCGCGAACAGCGTCGTTTCGCCGGTCTGCATGATGCGCGCGGCGATGAAGGGGGCGTGCGCCAGCGCCGTGCCGTCTTCCACGCCCTTCAGCCGCACCTGCCCGATCACGTGGCGGTAGCGGTGCGGTTCGAACAGATTGGCGTTGCGGATCGTGAAGACGCGGTCGAGCAGCATGCCCTTCGTTGCCGCGTACATGACGCCCTGGCGCATCCCCGCCTCGTGCGCCGCGCGGTAATGCTTCCAGAAGCCGCGGATCGCCGCCTCGCTGGCGCGGAATTTCTGCGATTGCGCCTCGTGCCCGCCCATCATGACGATGCCGGCGCCGTCGTCATTATAGTGCAGCGCGCGGTCCCTGGCGCGGATCGACGGGGACTCGACGACGCGGCGATAAAAAGGCACCCTGCGGGAATCGCCGGGCCGGCCATCCGGGCGCTGTTCCCGGCGCCGGCCGCTCTGCTCCGAACTGAACAATATTCGAGGAATGATTATGCGACCGAACAAGATCAGGCAGATGTGGCGTGACGGCAAACCGACGACCCTGGGCTGGCTTTCCATCGCGCACGGGTTCTCGGCCGAGCTCATGGCGCGGCAGGGCTTCGATGCGCTGTGCGTCGACCTGCAGCACGGCACCTCGGAACTGGGCGACATCCTGCCGATGCTGCAGGCGATCTCGCAGACCGAGACGACCCCCATCGTGCGCGTCGCCTGGAACGACCCGGCGGCGATCATGAAGGCGCTGGACCTCGGCGCCTATGGCGTCATCGTGCCGCTGGTCAACAATGCGGCGGAAGCCGCGAAAGCGGTGGCCGCGTGCCGCTACATGCCGGTCGGCATGCGGTCCTCGGGGCCGGTGCGCGCCGCGCATTACGGCGGCGCCAATTACTTCGAGGAAGCCAATGACGAGATCATCGTCATGGCGATGATCGAAACGCAGGAAGGCCTCGCCAACCTGGACGCCATCTGCGCCACGCCGGGGCTTGACGCGGTCTATATCGGGCCGGCCGACCTGTCCTACGCGCTGGGCATGCCGCCGCGCGCCGACAACCCGGATCCGACCCATCTCGCCACCTGCGACAAAATCCTCGCGGCGGCGCACAAGGCCGGCATCAAATGCGTCATGCATTGCGCCGGGGCGGAATTCGCGGCGGGCGCGATCGAGCGCGGCTTCGACATGGTGATGCTGACCTCCGACATGAACTGCATGATCGCCGGCGCGCGCCAGCAGCTCGACGCGTTCAGGGCCAAGGTCGGCTGAGATACCGGCGGCGGCGGGACAATTCGCACCTCCCGCCGCCCTTGAAAACGCCGCGACCGTCAGGCACGTTTCCCGAACGCCATAACGAGGACAGGACGGGGAGATTTTTCGATGGATGTACGCGCCGCAGTCGCCCGGCAGGCCGGAAAGCCGCTGACAATCGAAACGGTTCAGCTGGAAGGACCGAAGGCCGGCGAGGTGCTGGTCGAGATCAGGGCCACCGGGATCTGCCACACCGACGAATTCACCCTGTCCGGCGCCGACCCGGAAGGTATCTTCCCCGCCATCCTGGGGCATGAGGGCGCGGGCGTGGTCGTCGATACCGGGCCGGGCGTCACCGGCCTGAAGAAGGGCGACCACGTCATCCCGCTGTACACGCCGGAATGCCGGCAGTGCGAATACTGCACCAGCGGCAAGACCAACCTGTGCCAGGCGATCCGCGTGACCCAGGGCCAGGGGGTGATGCCGGACGGCACCAGCCGGTTTTCCATCGGCGGCGAGAAAATCTTCCATTACATGGGCACCTCGACCTTCGCCAATTACACGGTGCTGCCGGAAATCGCGCTGGCGAAAATCCGCGAGGACGCGCCCTTCGACAAGGTCTGCTATATCGGCTGCGGCGTCACCACCGGCATCGGCGCGGTGATCAACACCGCCAGGGTGGAGCCGGGGGCGAATGTGGTGATCTTCGGGCTGGGCGGTATCGGGCTGAACGTGGTGCAGGGCGCGCGGATCGCCGGGGCGGACATGATCGTCGGCGTCGACCTGAACCCGAACCGCAAGGCACTGGCGGAACAGTTCGGCATGACCCATTTCGTCAACCCGTCGGAGGTCGGCGGCGACCTGGTTCCCTATCTGGTCGACCTGACGAAGGGCGGCGCGGATTATTCCTTCGAATGCATCGGCAATGTGAGCGTGATGCGCCAGGCGCTGGAATGCTGCCACAAGGGCTGGGGCGTTTCGGTGATCATCGGCGTCGCGCCGGCGGGAGCGGAAATTTCAACGCGCCCGTTCCAGCTCGTCACCGGGCGGCAGTGGAAGGGCACGGCCTTCGGCGGCGCGCGCGGCCGCACCGACGTGCCGAAGATCGTCGACTGGTACATGAACGGCAAGATCGAGATCGACCCGATGATCACCCACGTCCTCGCCCTCGAGGAGATCAACAGGGGCTTCGAGCTCATGGACGCCGGCGAGAGCATCCGCTCGGTGGTTCTCTACTGATGGCGCTCGAGACGGTTTCCAGCGTCCGCAGCCATGGCGGCACGCAGGGCGTCTATCGCCATGCCTCGGCGGCGACCGACCGCTCCCTCCTGAGCGTCCCGGATGCCCCAAAGCGTCGCCCCGCTGCACCGCCCGCTGCATCGGCAGCCGCTGCTGCAGGGCGCCCGCTACGCCTCGACGACCTGTTCGACTTCGACTGAGGTCGGCAGGCGCCAAGGGTAATATGCCTTCATAGCACCTTGGCACTGCCGGGCCCCGCCGGCCCCGCTTCCCGCATCTACTTCAGCGCCCTCGCGGTCGTCATCCTCACTTCCATGGGCAGGAAGCCGTCCACCACAAACGCCTGCCACTGCTCGCAGACATCGCGCTCCAAGGCCTCGCGCTGGGTCGCGTCAGCTTGGGCCGCCGCTTCGGCGAGCGGTGTGCTGAAGACATACTGCCACAGGAAATCTGCTGGTGGCGGCAGGCGAAGGTGCTTGCGCTTCGCTTCCACGGCGACGGTTTGGAAGCCGGCGCTGCGCATCAGTTCCTTGATCTCGTCGACGTCGTGCATCGAGAACACCCGCTCTCCGAAAGCGGCGGCTTGCGGGCCGAAATGATGGGCCAGTGCCTCGGTCAGGATCGCGAACAGGGGCGGCTTCGGTCCGGGTACGCTGACGAGGACCCGTCCGCCAGTCGCCAGGACGCGCCGCATTTCGCGAAACGCGGTGAGCTTGCCAGTGACGAACTGCAGTCCCATCTGGCAAAGCACCACGTCGAATGCACTATCCGGAAACGGTAGCGACTCGGCGTCCGCCTGCCGCCAGTTCACGGCCATGCCGGAGGGGGTCGTGGCACCGGCCACCGCCAGCATCCCCGGGTGTATGTCGAGGCCGGTCACCGAACCGGCGGCGCCGACCTGCTCCGCCGCCAGCCGCGTCACCACCCCGGTGCCGCAGGCGACATCGAGCACGCGCTCCGCCGGTTGCAGGCCGGCGCTGGCGATGAGGTCCTCCGCCACAGGCGCGCCAATGGCGGGGACGAAGAAACGTTGGTAGTTCTCGGCGGGGTTTGCACCGAAGGTCTTGCCGTAGACTT
>JBBDQU010000044.1 GCA_040905865.1 Alphaproteobacteria bacterium | reverse complement strand
TACTCAAAAGGAAAACCCCGCCGGAAATCCGACGGGGTTTGTCAGCGGTCTGAGGTGCGGGTTAGATTCCCGCACCTTTTCCGGTTTTAACCAACCGCTTTCCAATGGATTTCCGGAACCGGTTCTATGAACCGTATAGCGGACACAGTGACCTCTCAATGACGTGTCGGCTACTGACACGATTCCGAAGTTTGCCGCACAAGGTGTTTAGTCCCGGAGTGTGATGGGTTGGGTTTGCCGCCCACCGGTGGCACAGGCGGCCGGTTACCAAACCATTTGCAGGACGCGACCAAACCGCAGCATGATGGGCCAGCAGATCAGAACCAAAGGTCCCGTCATGTCCGACCGCCGGAATTTCGATATCGCCGCCGCGCTCGAAGAGGCCGAAGCCCGCTTTGTCGCCGCCAATCCGAAAAGCGCCCGGGCCTACGAGGCCGCGAAGCGCTCCATGCCGGGCGGCAATACCCGCACCGTGCTGTTCTACCCGCCATTTCCGCTCACGCTGGCGGGCGGCGAGGGCTGCTGCGTCACGGATGTGGACGGCCACCGCTACACCGACTTCGTGACGGAGCAGACGGCCAGCCTCTACGGCCACTCCGAACCGCGCATTCAGGCGGCCGTGAAGCAGGCGCTGGAGAACGGCATCACCCTCGGCGGCCCGACCGGGCGGGAGGCCGAACTGGCCGACCTGCTGACCGCCCGCTTTCCTTCGCTGGACATGGTGCGCTTTACCAATTCCGGCACCGAGGCGAACCTGCTGGCCCTGCTCACCGCCCGGGCCGTCAGCGGCAAGGCCGAAATCCTGGCGTTCGACGGTTCCTATCACGGCTCGATCCTCTCCTTCGGCCCCTATGGGCGGGAATTGAACGCGCCCTTCCCCTGGACGCTCGGCGCCTACAACGACGTGGACGGCACGGCGGCGCTGATCCGCGCGAAGAAGGACACGCTCGCCGCCGTCATCCTGGAGCCCATGACCGGCTCCGGCGGTTGCATCTGCGCGACCCCGGAATTCCTCGCCATGCTGCGGGAGGTGACGGCGGAGTGCGGCGTCATCCTGATCTTTGACGAGGTTATGACCAGTCGGCTCGGTCCCGGCGGCTACCAGGGCGTTTGCGGCGTCACACCGGACATGATGAGCCTCGGCAAGTATGTCGGCGGCGGTCTGACCTTCGGCGCGTTCGGCGGCAAGGCCGCGATCATGGAGCGTTTCGACCCGTCGAAGCCCGGCCACCTGAGCCACGCCGGCACCTTCAACAACAACGTCCTCACCATGGCCGCCGCCGTCACGGGCCTGCGCGAGATCTATACGGCGGAGAAGGCCGTCGCCATGAACGAGGCCGGCAATGCCCTCCGCGCCCGCCTGAACGGGACGCTGGCGAAGCATGGCATCGCGGGCCAGGTCACCGGCTACGGCTCCATGATGATGCTGCACCTGACGGACGAGGAACTGACCGGCCCCGCTGACAGCGCCAGGGTCAGCGCCGCCGCCCGCGGCCTGTTCCACCTCGGCATGATCGAGCGCGGCTTCTACGTGGCAAGGCGCAACATGATGGTCCTCTCCCTGCCCATGGGCGACGGCGAATTCGACGGCCTGGCCAATGCCGTGGACGACTGGTGCGGCCAGTACAAGGGGCTGTTTCAGTAACGATTCACTTGCATCAACACCGTGCCGCGGTGGAGGCCCTCCATCGGCGCGCGCCGTGCCTTCTCGGCAGTTGCAACGGCCTCTTTTGCCGAGCGTCGTTGGGTCCCGCTCACGCCGCGGCGCGTTGCCGCGCGCGGGCGTCCTCCTTGATCATGTCGGCGCCTTTTTCCGCGATCATGATGGTCGGGGCGTTGGTGTTGGTGGAGGTGACGGCCGGCATGACCGAGGCGTCGACGACCCGCAGCCCCTCCATCCCGTGCACGCGCAGCCGGTCGTCGACCACGGACATCGGGTCGGGGCCCATGCGGCAGGAACAGCTGGCGTGGAACACCGTCGTGCCGGCCTCGCGCGCGAAATGCAGGAATTCGTCGTCGCTCTGCACATCCGGGCCCGGCACGGTTTCCGCCACCACATAACGTTTCAGCGCCGGCGCGTTGAACCAGTCCCGCACCAGCCGCAATCCGGCGACCATGCTGCGCTGGTCGCGGTCCGCGTCCAGGTAGTTCGGGTTGATCGACGGCTGGTCGCGCGGATCGGCGGTGCGGGCCAGAACATGGCCCCGGCTTTCGGGGCGCATCTGCCAGATTCCGGACGTCATGCCGGGCTTGGTGTCCAGCTTGCGCGTCGGTCCCGGGGCAAAACTGCCCGAGGAGAAAAGCGCCTGCATGTCCGGCGTCGCCGATTCCGGCAGCACCTTAACCGAGGCGGCCAGCAGCGAGGCGGCATAGGTCAGCATCCCGCGCCCCTGAAACGTGTATTTCATCAGCTCGCCGATGAAGCGGATGCCGCGCGAGCGCTCGTTCAGCGTGCCCACATCCTTCACGTCGGCCACCACCCGGGTCAGGAAATGGTCCTGGAAGTTCTGCCCCACCCCCTTCAGCGCATGCCGCACCTCGATGCCGAGCCCGCCGAGATGGTCCGGATCGCCGACGCCGGACAGTTGCAGGATATGCGGCGAACCGATGGCGCCGCCGGAGAGGATCACTTCGGCACTGGCGTCGGCGCGCTCCGTCACCCCGCCGCGCGAGAATTCGACCCCGACCGCGCGCTTGCCGTCCAGAATCACCCGGTGCGCCAGCGCGTTGGTGACGACCTGCAGGTTCGCCCGCTTCATGGCGGGGCGCAGGTAGGACCGCGCCGCGCTGGCCCGGAACCGGCCGCCGCGCGTCTGCTGCACCCAGCCGATATGGTCGCCGAGCCCGTGCGGCAGGTCGTTCAGATCCTCGCGGTATTCCCAGCCCATTTCCTGGCCGGCCTTCAGTGCGGCGACGCAAAGCTCCGGCTGGTCGCGGGTGCGCGAGGTGAACAGCGGCCCGCCCTTGCTATGTATCGCATCGGCATCGCCTTCCCAGTTTTCCGCCTTGCGGAAATACGGAAAGACCTCGTCCCCAGACCAGCCGCGATTGCCCAGTTGCGACCAGTGGTCGTAATCCTCCGGCTGCGAGCGGATATAGATCATGCCGTTGATCGAGCTGGAGCCGCCCAGCACCCGGCCGCGCGGATAATTGATCTCGCGACCGTTCAGCCCCGAATTCTTGTCGGCCTTGAAGCCCCAGGTAATCGTCGGATGCTCCAGCAGCTTGATATAGCCGGCGGGAATATGGATATAGGGATTTGTATCGCGACCGCCCGCCTCCAGCACGATCACCCGTATATTCGGGTCTTCCGTCAGGCGGTTGGCGAGCACGCAGCCGGCGGAACCGGCCCCCACGATGACATAATCCGCTTGCATGGCTATTTCTCTCTCCCCGGTATCGAACGGCCCGGGCGGATGTGCGCCGGACCGGAAGTCTACAACGAAGAAGAGCGATGCATATCGGCAGGATGCAGGTCAATAGGCTTGACGGGGCCGAGGGAGATGTTCCATCAGCCGCGCCCTGTCCAGCCGGTCACCGTGACAGCGCCCGTTTCACGCGGCGCAAGCGGCGGAACCGGCCGCAGCGTTATTGCCGTTCGCGCAAGTCGGGCTTTGCTTCAAGCCTGGGTTTTCCGGCGGCGGATCGCGAAGAGGCCGGCGAGGCCCAGGCCGAACAGCGCCATGGCGGCGGGTTCCGGAACGGAAGCGGTATTGCTGGCGACCGGGGTGCCGCGCAGTTCGAAATTCAACGTCGGGGTTTCGCCGTTGCGGCTTTCGACAATAATCTGCAGCACATGGCTGCCACCGGCCAGGTCGGGAAATTCCGCCCGGTAGTCATAGCCGGCCTGGTCGGTGAAGGTGCCGGGGCCGCTGGCGCCATGGACGAATACGCCGTCGATCCAGATCAGGATGCCGTTGCCGGCATTGGCGCGGAATTCGACGTCCGTCCACAGGTCGTCGGCGATATCGAATTCGTAGACGAGGGCGATTTCCGATCCGGGCGCCCAGTTCGCCAGCACCGCCGCGATTTCGTCCCAGTGCTCCAGATTCGCGGCGTCGGACAGCCAGTCGTCCAGCAGGGCGTCGGCGGCGCTCAGGTCCGGCTCGGTCGTGATTTCGGTGAAATTCGTGTCCTCGCAGGGCGCCTCGTCGCACAGGAACGTACCGGTGCCACTGCCATTGTCGAGCAGGTTGCCCAAGTCGATTGCCACGCCCTGGCTGTTATCGTCGCCATCGCCCTGCTTGACCAGGACCTGACGGTCGAAAAAATCGTCCGTATCGACGACGGGCGTCTCGACAGCCGGTTCCGGCGCTTCGGAAAGCTGCAGCGCGGCCGGCGCGACGCTGGACGCCACCTGCTGCCGACGATTGCCGAAGGAGCTGATGAACGGCGCGCGCGTCGTCGGCGCCGGCGTATTGCGGACCGCGGGCGGCGGGACAGTTTTGCGGGAGGCGCCGGCGGAGGCCTGCGACGTACCGGATGAATTACCGGGCCCGAGCGGCGCAAAGCCGCCGCGGGGCGCATCGGGACCGGCGGCGGGTTCAAGCCCGGAAAAGGCAGCGGCCAGCGCGTCCGCGATTGTCGGGTTCAGTTCCATTTTATTCAAATCTATCGGTTCGGCGACGATCGCCGAAATCGTGCGGTCCTGCGGCAGGCCCTGGAAGTCGATTTCCAGACGGCCGTCTCGGACGATGACCCAGCCTTCGATGCCGAGGCCCTGTGCGGTCTTGCGGATCGTGGGATTGACGATCCCGGCAACCTTGTCGCCGGCTTCTGTGCCGAGGCTGCGCTGCGTCCGCGGCGCCTTGCCGGCCATGTCACCGGCGCCGATGGACGCGTCGTTGATCGTGATTCCGTTGCCGAACGGGTTGCGGCCTTCCCCATCGTCCACGGCGGGGTCGGCGACGATGAGGATGCGATACATGCCATTCGGAAGGGACGTCCTGAAGTTGGCGGGGGCGTTGATGCCATCGGTCAGGGCGGTGGCGCCATTGACGGCGGTGATGTCGCCTTCGACGCCGTCGAGCCGGAGCGATTCCGGCGTGACGGGCGTAAAACCGTGCTGGACCGGGGCGTCGGATGCGCCGAAATCCCAGCCGACGGCGCCGCCGGTGAGATTGAAATCGTCACTGATCCGCAGGGAGGACAACTGGCCCGCGGATGTGGCGAGCGAGGCGACGGCCGCGATGCGCCAGGCCGCGTCGCCGGCATTTTCGGTTTGCGGCAACGTCTGGATCAGCGTCTGGGCATCGCGAAGGATTTCCTCCCGGCCGGGACTGTCCTGTTCGAAGAACTGCTTGAGCTGGTTCAGGTTGTCCAGGCTGTCCTTGAAGGCGTTCATCTGCGCCTTCAGCAGTTGCAGGCTGCTGCGGGGCTTCGCCAGCGCGGTTTTTATCGGGGTCTCCTTCTGCACCACGTCCGGTGCGCCGATAACGCCGGCATGGACCGGCAGGCCTGCGACGCCGATCGCCGCGCTCAGGAGAACGGCAAACAGTCCGGAGCGGTACGCGCCGCGCCGCGCGGTTTCGCCGATCGCGCGTTGCCGTATGGTCCCTGTGGTGGCGTTGTTTTTCATTCCAAGTTTCAGTGCTTCAAATCTTTTTTGGTCTGCTTCGCGGTTCGAATACCGTTCGTATCTGCTTTATGGTGTTTTCTTCGGCCTTCAGGCGCCGGCAATTTGCGCAATTAATGCCAGATCTTCGTCACCCGTTTGGCGTATGGAATATCATTTCGACGTAAAGTAACGGGTATGAAAGACCTGGGATTGCGGCAATTTCCCGAGAAAAATCCATGCAAGCAATTAAAAAATAACGATAAAAATTCTCAAACCATTTTTAAGACATTAAAAGTTAATTTACATAAAATTTTACCGAAAAACAATTTAATATTTTCTAAAACTAAAAACAAGTGACGGTCGTCACACCTGACGCATCCGCCCTGCCCGAACATGAAAAAACACCGGCCGCCCCCGAAGGGACAGCCGGTGCCGGGTTTCAGCCGTAGCGCTGCAACCGACGCCGTAACGCGGCGCGGAACGAATCAGTCGTCCCAGACCTTCTCCGGCACCGGCAACCCTTTCAGGTCGGCCTCGCTGAGCGGGCGGTCCGGGGTGACGTTGCGGGTCTCGAGGACCATCCGGATCTGCCGCACATGCTGCGCGGTATGCCATGTGGTGCGCTCCAGCACTTCATGCATCCGGGGCTCGCCGTAATAGGTCTTCATCCGGCGCTGGCAGGTCTTGTCGTCAAGACCGGCCCACCATGCGGCGACGCGGGCGCGGACCGTGTCGCCGTAGTCGGCCATGGCCACGAAGCTCTGCATGTCGTCCGTCGGCGGCACCACCGGCAGCGCGGCCGTCAGTTCCGCCCCGTCGCAGGCTTCGAGGAAGGCTTCGGAAATGCGGAATACATGATGCGCCAGCACCCGCAGGGTGCGGTCCCGGTTCGGCAGCTTGTCGTCAAGCGATTCGATCGGGATCTGGCGGATCAGCCGCGATGCCGTTGCCAGCACATGGTCCAGCCGTTCGGCCAGTTCCGCCGGCGACAATGCGGGCGAAACGTCGACATCGAGTTTCAGGAACTCGACCACATCGCTCAATTGCTGCGCGAAGGTAAATTCATCGCCGCGCGACACCACCGGAATCGACCGTGCGCCAAGGCGGCGCAACTCGTTCAGGCCTTCGGGGTCTTCGGCGATGTTGACGGAAACGAATTCAACATTGTTGGACGAAAGAAACTCTTTCGTTTTCAGACAGCTTGTTCACCCAGGCTGCCAGAATACCTTAACCGGAGCATTCATCGCTGTTCTCCCTCAGGACGCGTTGCGGGACGCCGCGCGCGCGGCGATTGACTTGCATCATGTTTAGTTCATTGCAGGTCACGCGGGAAGGACAAACTGCCCGGCGGTCCCCCGCTACCGGTCGCGCAGCCAGGACCAGGCGAAATACAGGACGGCGGTGATCATGATGGCGAGACCGATCAGCGACGGCTGATAGGGCATGCCGCGCATCATGCTGACAATCAGGTCGATGGCCAGCGCGATAATGAAGGCCGCCACATAGATCCTGCGCTTTTCGCGGCCGGACCGCTCGCCGCCGCCGTCCCCCTGGCTCATCCGCCTCCGTCCCGCTTCGTTACACCTGGATCAGATCATGCCGCAGGAATGGCGCAAAAGAAACGGCGGCTGGAAGGGACAGCCGCCGTTTATGTGAAATATCGGTCCGTGCACTATGTGTCTTCGTTCTCAAATGCGCGGCGCGGGATTGCCCCGGCTGAAATACGCCGGGCCGGATCGGGCCCGTGCCGCGTAGGGGCATATTGCGCAGGCTCCCCGCCGCGGACGTCACCCGTTTGGGTGTTGAATGCAAAAAAATGCAGTTATGTCGAATACCGTCGATCCGTGCGACGCCCCTACCAGGCCAGCCCGTAACCCGCGCGCCTGGGATCGGCGTCGGCCTGCAGCATGCCGGAAGCCTCGTCGTTGACGATGGCGCACATGGCGCCGGCTTTCCAGGTTTTCTCCGGCCACCAGGCGATCTTGTGGCCGTAGGACGCAAGCGTATCGGCCGTCCCGGCCGCAATGCGCGATTCCAGGTCGAGTCGACCGGGGAAATAGTCATGCGGCTCGAACGAGGACGGATAGCTGTAGCTGGCGAAGCGCGGCGCTTCGATGGCGTTCTGGATATCCATGCCGAAGGTCACGACGTTCAGGAAGGTCTGCACCATCGCCTGGGTCTGGACATCGCCGCCCGGCGTGCCGAAGGCCATGAACGGCTTGCCGTCGCGCATGGCGAGGGCCGGATTCGGCGTCAGGCGCGGCCGCTTGCCCGGCGCCACGGATGACGGGTGCGACGGGTCGGCCCAGGACTGCGATCCGCGCGACGACGGCACCAGCCCGGTGCCGGGGATGACCGGCGCCTGGCGCGAGGTATCGCTGGGCGTGGCGGAAAACGCGTTGCCCATGGCGTCCATCGCGCAGCAATAGGAGGTGTCGGCCGGCACCGCATGCGGTTCCGCGGCGGACGGTGTGAAGCTGTTCCTTTTCGCGATCTGCGCCAGCAGCGCCCGCGGGTCGCCCGCCGGCGGCATTTCCGGCCAGGCCTCGCCGTCGCGGATCAGCTCGCGGCGCAGGTCCGTGTAGGCGTCGGACAGCAGTTCCTCCAGCGGCACATCGGTAAAGGCCGGATCGCCGTACCAGGCCTCGCGGTCGGCGAAGGCGAGTTTGAGCGCCTCGGCGATGTGGTGGATGTAGTCGGCGCTGTTATGGCCCATGGATTTGAGGTCGATGCCGCGCAACAGGTTCAGTGTCTGCGCCAGCGCCGGACCCTGCGACCAGGGGCCGCAGCAATGGACGTCGATCCCCGCGAATGAGGTGCGCACGGTGGGTTCGAAACGGACCCGGTAGTCCGACAGGTCCTCCATGGTCATCAACCCGCCGTTTTCACGGTGGTAATCCGCGATTTTCCGGGCGATATCGCCGCGATAGAACGCGTCATAGGCGGCCCGGATGCCGGCTTGGCGCCCCTCGCCCGCTTTCGCGGCCTCCTGGTCGGCCATGTATTGCAGCGATGCCGCCAGATCCGTCTGCACGAAGCGTTCGCCCGGCAGCGGCGGCCGCCCGTTCGGCAGGTAGATCGCCTCGTTTTCCGGCCAGCGCCGGTATCCGGCCTCGCTGCCGGCAATCGACTCGGCGAACAGCGGATAGACGGCGAACCCCTCGCGGGCAAAGCGGACCGCGGATGCCGCGACCTCGCCAAACGACATGGTGCCGAAGCGTTCCAGCGCCGTCAGCCATGCGGCGGGGGCCGCGGGAATAACCGTGCGCAGCAGGGTTTCCGGAATTTTGCCGCCGTGGAACTTCTGGAAGAAATCGGGCGTCACCGCCTTCGGCCAATGCCCGAGGCCGTCGATGCAGACCATTTCCTGCCGTTCCGCGAGCCAGATCAGCGTCGGCGCGACCCCGGCGACATTGACGATATCGCTGTGCACGACGCCCAATGCGATGCCCGCGGCCACGCCGGCATCGATGGCGTTGCCGCCATGGTTCAGTATCTCGAATCCGGCCTCCGCCGCGAGGTAGTGGCCGGCGGCAACCGCATGCCGCGTTCCCGCGACAACCGGGCGGTAGGCGTCGTAACTGATCGTCATGGCTTTATCTCCCGAATGGCCGAATTCCCGTCACCTTATATTAAATCCGCCTTCCCCGTCACCGTTCACCGGCGCCGCCGCTCGATGGGACTAGGCCAGCGGCCCGGAGAGCTTTCTCGATTCCGACTGTTACGCGGCGAAAGATTCGCTGTTGGCCACCGCTATAGCACATCGGATCCACACGGGTGTCGGATCGCCAGAGGCGATTCCCGTCAAACACGATCCGATCTATAATTCGGAGAGACGCTCAATGGCGCCGCCGTTACAGCTGTCACAGATTCCATGCGAAATCGCGACTTCCGCTCCGCCGCCCCGTCGATAATATGTTTCCGCCGATGCCCATTCCCCCGTGGTATACCGGTCGTCCCTGACGCGCTGGCAGTAACTGCACATTGACAGGATTGGCAGGTTGCGGTGGATTTTCAGCAGGGCCGACATGGCCTTGAAATCGTAGATATCCATCGGCGGCCGGGAATCGGCTTCAAGCAACACGGATTGGAACAGATAGCCCGTGACCTCTTTTCCCTCATGAATCCCCGTGACGGCAAGACGCATGTTCCGCTGCTCGCCGGGACTGTCACAGCGGAAGGGACTGATCCATATATCGCCGCTCGAGCGGCTGAGTTCCGCCATGATATCCGTGAGCTTCCGGCATACGGTCTCGCCCTGGATATAGTCGAAAAGGTTTCTGCCGACAGTGTTCCCGGCATCCAGTTCCGGCGCGCCATTTTCCCTTGCGAAGGCGTTCCACCGGCGGGCGCCGATATGACGTATCACGCCCTCGGAATCGACGACGTAACAGATACCGTCGAACGCGCCGAGTATGTCATCCGTCAGGTCGTCCGGCTGCATCCCTCTAATCCCGCATCAGCGTGGAAGTTCCTTGAGTAGCGAGCGAAACAGGTCCCGGGACTGGAAGCGGTATATTTCCCGCGGCGCCCGTGTGACCGAAGTGATGGCGTCGCCGTCCACATAGTCGAATCCGGCGCATACCGCGGCGCCCGCGAGGCTGCGCGAGCGCAAGCCATGCACAAAGGTGCGCAGACGCGTTTTCGCGGCCGACTCGACGAACCGGTTCATCAGCGAAAACAGATCCTTTTCGGGGTAAGTGCTGCTCGAGAGGTCGATACCGATGGCATGCACCTGCATCTCCTCGAGCAGGGCGAGGTCACGACGCGTAAAGCCGGTGCGCACTGTCCGCGAGCGCGAGAAAGGCGCCAGCGGGCCAATCAGTTCGAGAAGACGGGTCTGGGGTACGTTCTCGGGAAGCCCCGCCACCTCGAATATCATCAGACTGCGCTGCCATTCGGAGAGCCGGCCGCAGCGCTCAAGGTAAACGAGCCGGTAGCGGCTGGAGCGTAGAGTCTGGTAATGCACCGTACAGGTGATAAGCAGCTTGCGTTGCCTGAGCTCCAGCTGCGCAAGGTCGGCAATCGCCCGGTCGAGCGCCCGAAGATCGAGCAGGGCAGTCGACTGCGGCGACTCGTTTCCCGAAAAAACATCGTAACCCGTCCGGATTCCGACAAGCGGCCCACCGTCGAATCTGGGCACGCAAAGGTAGGTGGAAATCACCTGCCGCTTGACGTCCCATAACGGGCGATAGATAAATTCGACGTCGTCGGGCTGCTTTAACGCCTGATCGCCGGTCTGCGCCGCAACGCGCGGCGGCGCCTTGAGGGTTTCCTCCAGTTTGGCGTCGGCGCGGTCCATGACATTCTGCATGACGTCATGAAGGCGGACCGCCGAATCGACCTTCGGCGCATCGGCGTTGACGACAATGGTCCGAATTTCGACATTCGCGAATTCGGTTTCGTCGCCGAGCAGAAGCTTCGAAATCTCGCCGGCGATCAGGCCGCATTTGACCTGCGCCTCCGCTTCGGAAAGTTCGCCGAACATCAACAGCCAGGACAGCTCTTCGACCTGTATCAACATGTCGGTCCGGCCGATATAGCGGTTGACGAGTCGCGTCGCCATCGCATCCGCCCGTTTGGCCATCGCGGGCCATCGGTCGCCGAAGCGCTCCTTTATCGAGCCAAGATTGATGAACTGCATGCGTCCGGCGGAAATAGACGGCCGGCTGGCGAACAGTTTTCGAAGCTTCTCCGATAACTCGTCATGCTTTTCGACGGGGATATTTCCGCACGGATTCGAATTCGGGCTTTCGGTCATGCGGGGCTCCTTGTTCGTGCCATTCCATGGGTTCTAGCCGCGACTGTCCGTTACGGAAGTCGAGAGGGCGCGCTTTACACACTCCAGCAACTGACTCCGCGTAAAAGGTTTGCGCAGGATCGCGTTGGCGCCAAGCTTCCGCGCAATCTCCAGGAAATCAAGGTTGCTCACACGGCCACCGCCTGAAATCGCAATAATGCGAATGTCCGGCCAGCGTTTGCGGATTTCGACAATCGTCTCGATACCCTCTTTTTCGGGCATGATGAGGTCCGTGATAACAAGGTCGACAGTCCCCTCCTGAAGCGCCCGCAGGCCACCGTTTCCGTCGGCAGCCTGGCGAACCTCGTAGCCGCCGTTTTCGAGCATCATGGCTATCGTGTCACGCGCATTCGCTTCATCGTCGATGACCAGCACACGTAATGGCCGGTTCAGGTCCTTTGTCATTGTCATTCAGCAGCCCCACTTGACGAGACTTTCGCCACGAGCGGCGGCGAACGTCTCAATGATGTTATCTGCCGGACCGGGTCGTCCGATGTAGTAGCCCTGGAATATATCGCAGCCAAGCGCGGAAAGCCTGCGCATCGCCTCCGCCGTTTCGACACCCTCGGCGCATACCGTCATGCCGAGACTGTGTCCCAGCCCCACGATTGATGTAACGATAGCTTCCGACTCCGGATTTTTGCCAAGGTCCATGACAAAGGAGCTGTCGATTTTCAGTTCGTTGAACGGCATACGATAGAGTTGCACGAGCGATGAATAACCCGTGCCGAAATCGTCTATCGAAAGACCAATTCCCTTGACGCGCAAGCGGGTCAATACTTCCGTCGATTTCGCGACATCGCCCATTGCCGCGGACTCTGTAATTTCCAGGATCAGGCGGCGCGGGTCGATCCCGCGTTCGTCCAGGATTGCGCCAATCTCGTCGGGAAGGCTGCCTCGTCCCAGCAATCGCGGGGAGAGATTGACCGATACGGCGCCGTCGATTCCGGCTTTCGTCCATTCGTGGATACGGTCGACGGCATCCAACAGGACGTGGTTCGTAAGGCTTTCAATTGCGCCGGACACTTCCGCCATCTGTATGAAGGAATCGGGATAGAGCAAGCCGAGACGCGGGTGCGCCCAACGGACGAGCGCCTCCGCCGAATGGAACGAGAATTTGCCGGTATCGTCCAGAACCACCTTCGGCTGGTAATGGACGATAAAATCACCGTCCGCAATCGACCTGGCCATTTCGGCTTCACTGGCCGGGTCGCCCTTCTCGACCAGGCGTTCAAGCATGGCCCCCAATGTGCCGACGGAGAAAGGCTTCTGCAGGACGCCGGCCATGTTCAGCCCGCGATCCTGACCGATCCGACTGGCTGTCGCCAGGGTTCGGGAATCGAGACCGCTGATCAGCAGGATATGCTGGGTTGCTTTCCTTTCGCCGAGCAGCTGGAGCAGCTGCACGCCGTCCACCTGCGGCAGGTCGAGGTCGAGCACGAGCACGCTCGGATCGAACTCGTCCAGATCGGCCCGAAGACTGTCGGGCGTTTGCCGATGTCGCGTCGTATAGCCCAGGCGGCTTGCGACATCGCTGATCAATTCACATACGCCGATATCGTCGTCAATCACGAGAATCCGCGTCACCGCCACCTGGTCGTCCGCCCTATCCATCCAGCACGTCCCTGATCTTGCGGGCAAGCTCCTCGGACTGGTATGGCTTGCCGATGAAGTTAATGCCTTCATCGAGTACCCCGTTGTATGAAATCGTTTCCTGCGGGTAACCCGATGTCAGCAGGACTTTCAGTCCTGGCCGAATTTCGAGAGCGGCATTCGCCACCGCGCGTCCGTTCATGCCGTTCGGCATGACGATGTCGCTAAGCAGCAAATCGATGTGGATCTCCCCGCGCAGGGTCTCTATCGCCGACGGTCCATCCGAAGCCGCGACGACGGTATAGCCGAGTTCTTCGAGAATGAGCGCAAGAGTTGCGCGAACCGGCTCCTCGTCTTCCACGATCAGCACCGTTTCGGCGCCGCCCTTCACGGTTTCGGAAATCGGCTTTCCGATTGACTCCTGATCAATGTCATCGGCGCTTTGGGGAAGATAGAGGCGAAAGGTCGTACCCAGACCCACTTCGCTGTAGACCGTCACATGCCCCTTGGACTGCTTGATGAAACCGTAGACCATGCTGAGGCCAAGCCCTGAGCCCTTGCCTGTATTCTTCGTGCTGAAGAAGGGATCGAACACCCGGTCGATCGTGTCCGCCGGGATGCCGCAGCCGGTATCGCTGACAGAAACCACGACATAATCGCCCGGCGCCAGGTCGGGCACCAACGCCGCATAGTGCTCGTTCAGCCGCGATTGACGTGTTTCCACAACAAGTTTTCCACCATCCGGCATGGCGTCGCGGGCGTTGACCGCCAGGTTGAGAAGTGCGCTCTCGAAATGCGTGGCGTCGATCAGCGTGGCCGGCAGGCGATCCGCAAGTTTTGTCTCGAACGAAATCGACGCGCCAAGGGTGCGCTGGATGAGATTGGCCATGCCGTCTATCAGCGCGTTGATATCGGCAATTTTCGGTTCCAGCACCTGGCGACGCGAGAAAGAGAGGAGGCGCCTGGTCAGCTCCGCCCCGCGCTGTGCCGCATCAAGCGCCATCCCGATCTGCTTTTCGTGGAGTTTGTCGCCGTGAACCTGGCTTTGGATGAGTTCCAGATTGCCGATGATCACGGTAAGCAGATTGTTGAAATCATGGGCTATGCCGCCGGTGAGCTGACCCACTGCCTCCATTTTTATCGCCTGACGAAGCTGCAATTCGAGCCCTTTTCTTTCGGTGATGTCTTCCGCAACGCCAACGACGCGGTAGACTTCGCCGTTTCCGTCGCGGATGGCGACGCCCCGATCCGAGATCCAGCGGGTTTCGCCGTCCGGCCGCCGGATACGGTATTCGGCCTCGTAGTCGCCCGCCGTCTTGCCGCTGATGCGTTCGGCGACCCAGTCCCGATCCTCGGGATGGATCGCGTCCATGAAACTCCTGGGATTGCGGTAGAGTTCCTCGACCGGCCGGCCCCAGATCGTTTCGTAGGCCGGGCTGACATATTCAATGCGCGTCGTGTCCGGGTCCGAAATCCAGAACACGTCGTTCAGGTTCTCCGCGATCTGGCGGAACCGCGCCTCCGATTCGCGCAGCGCCGCTTCCTGGCGTTTCTGCTCGGAAATGTCACGTATCACGCAGACCGAATAGGCCACGCCCGCATCGTCGGTGAACGTCGACAGCGTCATCCGCGCGGGAAAGACCTCGCCGTTGCGGCGGCGGAGATCGAATTCCAGCCGATAGGCCCTGCCGGCCGCATGCGCCGCGGACGATTCGGCGCCCAGCCGGTCGAACTGGGCCTTGTTCTCGTGCAGTTTCTCGGTGCTCGCGCCGACCAGTTCCGCCATGTCGTAGCCGAACATGCCGCCCGCGGCGGGGTTGGCATAGGTTACAACGCGGTCCGACAGCCTCACGAGCATGACCGTATCGTGCAGGCTTTCCACCAGGCCGAAAAACTTCGTTTCGCTTGACCGGTGCCGGCGGTGGTGACCGTACAGCAGCACCGAGATCAGCACCGTCGACAGCGCGACGAAGCCCGCGCCTTTCAAGGCCTCAACCGCGAAGATGTCGTCCGGGTAACCGTACAGTTCGCCGAAAATCATCGTCGAGAGGACGATATAGGTAATCGAAACGACGAAGTAGATCGCCGGTACGTACAGGTGCAGGCGGTTTATCGAATGGGCGGGGTCGCGTTCCAATGCGTGACACTCCAGTTACGTCTGCCCGGCTTCGACGGATTGTCGTCATGAATTCACGCGAAGGTCAATAAACCCTCTGTCCCGGCGGCAAGGATTACTAACGTTAAGGTGGAATATCTTTAATTTTAGTTAATTGTCCCGAAGCCTTGTTTCATTTCGTTATGAAACCTGCGCGAAGATATGCAGCGGGTAGCCACATTTTCCGTACCAGCAGCAACGGATTCGGTGTAAAATATGAGACCGGTAATAGCAGCTAAATCATTGATATATAGTGTTACGGGTCTGGCAAATCCCCTTGAGGTTTCGGGACGGACCGCCAGTGGAACAGCAGCCCGGGCCGTGTGACTGGCAACCGGGCCGCGTTCGAGATGGGAGGCAGGAGGAGACGGGGCTACTGATCGGGCGTCTACTCCTTGCGCATGTTCTCGAGGATGGAATCGGTGATCCCCTGCAGCAGCGTGCCGGCCGCATCGCGCGGCGAGCCTTCGGCACGCGTAACCCTTGAGGCGCGGATCTCCGCGAGCAGCGCCTCGTCGACCTCGCCGTCGACCGTTACCCGGGCGTCCGACTGCCAGGTCCGTACGGCGGCCGTGAGCTGGCCATCGATCCGTCCGTCGATCGTTCCGACCGCGTAGCCGCGGGCATCCAGCTCCCGCTTGACATCCCTGACCAGGGCAGGCGAGCCCATGCGACCGGAGCTCGGCGGGTTCTCGATATGGGCGAGAAGACCGGTGCTGGACTGGCCGTCCGCACGCAGGCCCCAATCCTGCTGATACTGACGAATGGCGGCCCGGGCCCGGTCATCGATCCGACCGTTCTCGTCGCCGGCGTCGTATCCCTGTCGGTTCAAGGCGGCCTCGATCTTTCGTGCGGTGTCGCGTTCGGCGGTTCGATCGACGTCGCCGGACCCGTATCGTGCCTGTAGCGACGCGTCGAGGGCGTCCAGCAACGCGCGGTCGATCTCGCCATCGGCCCGGAGACCGCGATCCGTCTGGAACTGGCGCACGGCATTGCGCGTGCGCCAGCCGATCTCGCCGTCGTCCGGGCCTATGTCGTAGCCGAGCCTGTCGAGCTTGTGCTGGGCGCGACGGACCATGAGGGTCTCGCGGCGCTCGGATCTCTTCTCGTGGGCTTCGAGGCGTGAAAGCAGGGCGGCGTTGGCGCGGCCGGTGGCCCGCATGCCGGCATCCGCCTCGTATTTCCGGATCGCCGCCCGGGTTTCGGCATTCATGCGCCCGGTCACGCCGCTCACGCCGTAGTCCATATCGCGCAGCTTCGATTGCACGTCCGCGACCAGCGGGGAATATTCCGCCGGCTCGTCCATACCGCCCGCGGCGCCTGTCGCGGCGCGTGCGTTTCCGGCATACCCGGCATCGACAGCCATCCTGTCGAACAGCTCCTGGCTCAGGCGCCCGTCGGCGTGGACGCCCTGGGCGCGCTGGTAGGCAGCGATGCCGGATCGCGTCGAGCCGCCCATCTCGCCGTCCTCGGGCCCGGCATTATAGCCGAGCCGGTTGAGCAGATACTGCGCGTTGCGAACGGAATAGCCGATCGTTGCCGGCTGGGACGAGCCGGCCGGGGACGCGCCCGGGCTCCGATTCCAGGTCCGCGCCATCTCCTGCGCCCGGGCCAGCTGCTGCGGGCTCATGCGCGAGCCGACCGCATCGCGATAGTCCCGCGCATGCGCCACGCCGCCCGTCGTCGCCAGGTTCAGCCACATATGGGCCTGCAGGTAATCCTGATTGACCCCGTTGCCGTCCATGTACATTCGGCCCAGCAGGTACTGGGCTCTCGGATCGCCCTGATTGGCGGGCCCGTCCAGCTCCTGAAGGGCGCGCCAGTAGTTGCCCTGGTTGAACGCGACCTCTCCCTCCGCGTACGAAGCGAGGGCCGGTCCGGAAATCGCGAAAGCCATCGCCGTCGCGAGAAGTACCGTCTTCAATGTATGCATTTCCAACCTCGTTGATGGTCGTGAAATAACGCCGAGCGGCAGGGGTCGGCGGCCCACGCCTTCACGGCGGCGTTGGCGGGACCGGTCGACCGGCGCAACTGCTCCGCCGCATGCCATAACGCCGACATGCGATACTGAGCGGTGTGGTTCGCGCGCGATAGCGTCGGAATCTACTCAGAGCGTTGCAAGGAGCTTTTGGATGCCGTGTCCTGTTTAAACGCAGCTTGCCTGCATTCAGGCGGCGAGACGGCGGCCAGGATGGCCAGCGAATTCGAACACCGCCATCTGGCTTGCGCCGCCAAGGGCCGGGTGATGTCCGGCGATGTCGTGGCAGGTGACGTTGTAACTGTTGCGCGCAGCGACCCCAGGCGCCCAGCGCCGGAATTTCGCGCGATCCCATTCGAAGCGGTGATCGGGATGGCGGAACCGGTGGGCGGGTACGCCGAGCAGCCGATTGAACTCCGCGTTCGGCGTCGTCACGACGACGGTCGCCGGCCGCATCTCCGCAAAGACGGCCCGTTCCAGAACCGACAGACGATCCGGATCGATATGTTCGATCGTCTCGACCAAGAATGCACAGTCGAAGCCACGGAGCGCCGCCTCGCCGTCAGTCATCGAGCCGTGGATGAGATCGACCTGCGCCGTGGCTTTCCGCCCCAGGGCGTCCAGACGCCGGCGAAGACGGCCGAGCGATTCGCGGCACAGATCGACCCCGACGATCCGTCCGATCTGCGGATCCGCCGCCAGGCGAACGAGCAGGTCCCCATCGCCGCAGCCGAGATCAAGCACGGTGCTGGCGCCGCTGGCGCGCGCAACTTCGCGCGCGGCGTCGAGCCGTTGCTCGTGCAGCCAGCTGGTCAGGCCACACCGCCTTGTCCGACAGGCCGCTGCATCAGCGCCACGTCCTTTACGGGCACGTCACAGGACCAGCCACGGGACGCCGCCAGATGCCGCAATGTCCCCTCGCGATAGAAGACGACATGGGTGGGATCCTTGCGGTAATGCCAATCCGGGAAGCGGGCATCGTCGGTCTGAAAGCAGGTCATGACCGCGAGCCAGCCACCCGGACGGAGAAGCATCATGAGCCGGTCGAATTCTTCTGCAGGACGGTGGAAATGCTCGGCGGTCTCCGTGCAGGTGACGAAGTCGTAGGTATGCCGGAGCGGCGCGGTATCGGGGTAAAAAAGGGGATCGTAAAGCGCCACCGCGTGGCCTGCCTCGCGCAGCATGGCGGCCAGCGCCGGGCCCGGCCCGCAGCCATAGTCGAGCCCCTGCGATCCCGCGGACAATCGCGCGAGCAGCGGAGCGGCCAGCTTCGAGAGAAAACGCCGGTAACGCGGATCGTCCGGATGGTTCTCGTGACGCCGGTAGTGGGCGTGCTCCAGCTCGCGCGTCGGAAGCTGGCGCGTATCGAGAAAGCGAGCCTCGCAGACGCTGCATCGCCTGTAGTCTCGTCCGTCAACCGACAGGAACGGTTGCGGCATGGCTGCGCGGCAGACCGGGCAGACAGCGGGAATCGCGGATGGCGCACCGCTTTCGCCATTTACGGCTCCGGCGGTCATGCCACCTCATTCGGGGCGGCGGCAGGCCGAGCGATACAGATCGTCCGGGTCGGCCAATAATCGAATTCGTCACACGGCAGGCTCATACGACTTGCAAACCTCTTCGGGCGGCCGCCAGTCGGACTGGCGGATGAATGGGATGGCCCCTGTATCGTCGCTTTGGGGACAAACATCAAGGAAAGTAACGCCGAATAGTGTCCCGGTTTGAAAATCACGACTGACGCCGCCGCCTCGGAATCATTGTACGAATTAAAACAGTTGTTAAAGAATTGTGTCGATAATGATAGGGTATCCATGTGTTGTTATCCGTCCGGGTGGTTGCCTCATGAAACTCGAATCAGGCATTGCTGGCTTCGACGCAATCACCAACGGTGGCCTGCCGTCGGGCGGCGTGTGCCTGATCGAGGGCGAGCCCGGCGCGGGAAAATCGGTTTTCTCCACGCAGTTTCTGGTCGCCGGCGCCGAAAAATACGATTCTCCCGGTATTCTCATCAGCTTCGAGGAATCCGAGGACGAGATTCTCAACTACGCGGCCGGGTTCGACTGGGAGATCGGCCGGCTACACGAAAGCGGCCGGTTGAGGATCGTGGCGGCGCGGCTCGACGACGACACGATCAGGAGCGGAAGTTTCGACCTGCAGGCGCTGTTGAGTATCGTCGCCGAGCACGCCCGGCAGTCCGGCGCGAAGCGGATCGTCTTCGACGGGCTGGAGGTGCTGCTCGGTCTTCTGGAAAACGACGCGCTCGAGCGGCTGGAGTTCTACCGTCTCAAGGAATGGGTAAAACAACACGGGTTCGCCTGCATTCTGACGGCGCATCGCCTGGAAGGCGGCAATGGGGCCGATCACCGTTTGATGGCGTTCCTTCCCTATATGGCGGATTGCATCGTTCATCTGCGGCATTATCTGGTCGATCAGGTAGCGGTCCGCACGCTGCAGGTGAGCAAATACCGCGGCACGGCGCATCGCGGCGGTGTCTATCCTTTCGTGATCGGTACCAGGGGCGTGACGGTCATGCAAGGCGCGCCGCTGAACATGGATAACGCGGTATCGTCCGACACGGTATCGTCCGGTGTCGAGCGCCTCGACGCCGTGCTCGGTGGCGGATACATGCGCGGCAGCGGTATCCTCATCGCGGGCGAGCCGGGTACCGCCAAAACGACATTGGCGGCGATGTTCTCGAACGCCGCATGCTGCCGGAACGAAAAGGTTCTGTTCGTTTCCTTCGACGAGCCGGCCGCCCAGATCGTCCGTAACCTCAACTCGGTGGGACTGGATTTGCAACGCCATGTGGACAGTGGACTCTTGCAGTTTCGCTCGCTCAGAACGGGGCAGTACAGCGTCGAGGAATACCTGATCGAGCTTGAAGAGGAGATCGACAGGTTCAAGCCGGACTGCATGGTGGTCGATCCCGTGTCCGCCATTGAAAAAGCAAAGGGCAGGGTCTTTGCGATCGATCCCGCGACGCGCGTCGTCGACTTCACGAGATCGCGGGGCATCACGTTGTTGCTGACGTCCCTCCTGGAAGGTCATGGGGACAGCCCGGAGCAAACCAGCGCGCATGTTTCGACGATAGCAGACACTTGGGTGCAGTTGTCGTATCAGGTCCGCGCCGGCGAGCGGAACCGCGCCCTCAGCATCGTCAAATCACGTGGCATGGCGCATTCGAACCAGGTCCGCGAACTGGTGGTCGAGAATGCGGGGGTGCGCCTGACGGACGTCTACACCGGCGGCGGCGAGGTCCTGATGGGGACCGCCCGCATGGAAAAAGAGCAGGAAAACGAAATGCTCGAAGCCCGATACAGGCAGGAGACCGCGCACCGTATCCGCGACCTGGAGGAGAGCGAGATGCACCTCAGTAACGAGCTCGACCGCATCATGAAACAGCTGGAAAGCCGCCGCGCTGAAATAGACGAGCTCAAGGCCTCGGAATCCGGGCGACGGGACGACGAGCGGGAAACCAGAGAAGCGATCTTTCAGGCGCGGCGCGGCGATACCCGGGGCGTGACGGAGAACGGCTGACCTGCGGCCGCGGATTTCGAGGAAGTGGCACACATGCAAGCGCGAAGCACGGCAACAAGACTGTCGCTCTATGGCGCCGAAGGCAGTCATTCCTCCTGGCGGGCGTGGACCAATGTCACGCAGGTTCTCGAGGCGCTAGGCATGGACACCGCCGCTCTTGAGTTCGTCAATGTGCTGCGTCATCCGGCACGCACCTTCGATGACGGGGTGCTTGTCACACCGACGCTCATCGTCCTGAACGGCGGTAAAAGGTACGTGATCGTCGGCACCGTGGACGATCCCGGTATCCTCGAGGAGATCCTTGCCGAGCGGACGATGGAACAATGAGCGACCATCCCGAATCGTTCGATGCCGGGGAACGCAACACGGTCAACGTCCGCCGATTGCGTGGCGCCGCGAGGGCGTTGGTCGCGGGCTTGCTGATCGCCAGCTTCGCGGCAACGGGGCTTGAAATTTATTACGAGCGGGAAGAATTGCTCGACCACGCGCACCGCGAGGCGGGCACGATTGCGAGATCAATGGCGGAGAATACCCGCTTCGTCCTGGAGATCACGGACCTGGCGCTCCTGCAACTGGCGCGGCAGGCCGAGCAGGATCTCGCGGACGACGGCGATCTCGATACCGGGTTCGGCGAGATGGTCGCAAGTACCATCGAGCGGATCGGTACCGTCCAGAACATCCTCGTCCTCGGACGCGATGGGCGGCCGCTTGCATCGACATTTGACAACTTGCCGACGGACCTCGATTTTAGTGACAGGTCGTACTTCAAGACGCAGCGCGATCTGCAGACTACTGGCCTGTTTGTCGGCCCCCCGATCACGGGGCGCATCCAAAACCTTGTTGTCGTTCCTCTCAGCAGACGCATTTCCGGGGCGGACGGCTCGTTTGCCGGGGTCGTCATGGCGACGATCGGGCCGGGATACTTCACGTCGCAATTCAGCGCGCTCGACGTCGGGCGGCGCGGCGCGATCCTGCTGGCGCACGAGAGCGGAACGGTGATCGCGAGATTTCCGGCGAACGATACCGCCGGCATGACATTCGCCGACCGCCCCCTGTTCACGCGGTATCTGAAAGACGCCCCGTACGGCACATACGTGTCGCCGCCGCAAAGCGACGGCGAGGTCCGCATCACGGGATACCACCGTGTCGAGCGATCCGGCCTGGTCGTCGCTGTGGCGATCCACAGGGGCGAGATCCTGGCCCCATTGTACCGTCAGGTTTATTATCATGCGGCGGGTCTGTTGCTTCTCACGGTGTTTCTGTCGGGCGCGCTGCTTTACGTGCAGCGATTTCTCAACCGCGAGGAATTCCTGCTCGGCCGTTTGCGCGAAGAGAGGCAGGGGCACATGCGCCGGGCGATGCAGCAACGCGCGGTGTCCGTGCTGAACGAATGCGCCAGGGAAAACGATCTCCCGCACGAGTTCCTTGCGAACGCGGCGCAAGTCATCCGCGAAACGCTGAATGCCGACCTGTGTCACATCCTCCAGGCCATGCCGGAACATGACCGGTTCCAGACGCTGGCCGAACACGGCTTGACCGGCGCGGACGACGTGTCGCTACGCACGGTCGATGGCGACTTTACCCATGCCGGCAAATGCCTGGATACCGGGAAGCCGCTGGTAACGGTCGACTACGCGGGCGAACGGCGTTTCAAACCGTCGGTAGCCCTGGGCCGGGACGAGGCGCGAAGCGGCGTAGTCGCCCCATTCAGGCTTGACGGGAAGCGCGGCGTGCTTGGCGTCTATTCAAGGGAACCCGGCGCGTTTCAGGACGGCGATACCGTCTTCCTCGAATCGGTCGCATATCTGGTCTCCAGCTATTTCGAGCGGCTCCGCGAATACCGGCTGCGCAAGGCGGTGCTGGACGGCGTTTCCGCAAGTATCTGCGTTCTGGATCCCAGAGGCCGCATTCTGTTGGTGAACGAGGGCTGGCAACAGTTCGGGGTGGAAAACGGAATGCAGGCGTCCAGGGCGTGGAGCGAGGTCAACTATCTCGACGTGTGCGATGCCGCAACTGAACCCGAGGCGGAGATGATCGCGGACGCCATACGCGGGGTCGTCGGCGGCAATCTGGAGCGGTTTTCCCTGGAATATCCATGCCATCCGCCCGGCGGCACGCGATGGTTCAGGGTCCTGATTTCGCCGGTTCCGCTGGACGAGGGCGTCGGCGCTGTCGTCATGCACGTGGACATCACCGAGGTTGTCGCGGCGGAACGCGATGCAGAGCGTATGAAGGACCGCCTGGAGACGCTGGTGCGCGAGGCCAAGGTCGGCATTCTGGTCCACAGCGACTTCAAGCCGCTGGTCGCCAATGACGAGCTTGCCGCGATCCTTGGCTACCGGGACGCGGACGAGATTTTGGCCTTGCAGGACATCCGCGAGCTATTCGCCGACGAGGAAGGCGAGAGGCTTTCCGGCTATTACGGTGACCGGATATCGGGCGCGCTTCCGCCGGGTTTGTATTCGGTGAAGGGAAAGAGACGGGACGGCGCCGGGATCGAGCTTGAAAACCGCGCCTTTCCGATCGACTGGGGTACCGGACGGGCGGTCTGCGCCATGCTTACCGATGTCACAGAACAGCGGCTTCTGGAAGTTCGGATGCGCGAAGCGCATCGGATTGAGGCGGTCGGTCAGCTGTCGGGCGGCATCGCGCACGATTTCAACAACCTGTTGACCGTAATCCTCGGGAGTGCCGAGGTATTATTCCTGCGCGACGACGCCGACGAGATGACGCGCAAGCTGGCGTCGGTCATGATGCACGCGGCGAAACGGGGCGCCGACCTGACGAACAGGTTGCTGTCCTTCGCGCGTCGCCAGCCGCTCGACCTGCGCCCGTCCGACCTTGCCGAAATGTTTACCGGAATTGAAGAATTGCTGAGACGCACGCTCGGCGAGGATATCGACCTGAGCGTCGATATCGCGGAAGGGCTGTGGCCGGCGCTGGTGGACGTGGCGCAACTCGAGTCCGCGATCGTCAACCTGTGCGTCAACGCGCGCGATGCGATGCCTGGCGGCGGTTATCTGACGGTGGAAACGCGGAACGCCCACCTTGACGAGAAATATGCAAGCCAGCACGTCGATGTTCAGCCCGGCGACTACGTGATGATCGCTGTTACCGACAGCGGCTCCGGCATGGACGAGGAAACGTTGTCCAGGGCGTTCGATCCTTTCTTTACGACAAAGGAGGTGGGACAGGGTACGGGGCTCGGCCTGAGCATGGTGTTTGGATTCATCAAGCAATCCAACGGCCATGTCCGGATCTACTCGGAAGTGAATTCCGGCACGACGGTCAAGCTGTACCTGCCTCGCGCGACGGACAAAGCCCTGGAGCCGGACGGCGCTGCTCAAGAACCGCCCGGCGTGCCGGGCGAAGCGCGGATTCTGCTGGTGGAGGACGACGATCTTGTGCGTGAGTATGTTTTCAACCAGCTGGAACGTCTGGGTTATACGGTCACGGCCGCGCGCAACGGGTCCGAGGCATTGGCGATTCTGGAGGGCGGCAAACCGTTCGACCTGCTGTTCACGGATGTGGTCATGCCGGGCGGCATGAGTGGCAAGGAACTGGCGGAACGAGTCAACGACTTGCGGCCGGGGATGCCGGTGCTTTTCACGAGCGGCTACGCCGAAAGCGCGATTGTTCATCAGGGCCGGCTGGATCAGGGCGTCGTTTTGCTGGCGAAGCCCTATACGATTGCCGAACTTGCCAGGAAGGTCGCCAGTGCGTTGAACGGCAAGGATTCAAACTGAAGTCGTCTTGTCCGGAAAAAGCGTATTTATGAACTTGTCGCCAGATAAATAGGGGGACTTATTGGGGGACCGGCCCGGTTGTTGGTCTCAGCGCCTTCAGCGCAGATGTTCGTTTCCTCCCGGGGGAACCCAAATCGCGGTCGGACGTTTGTAAGCCATACCGACCTTCCACATTTAGGAGTTTTTATGGCCCCCCGTACCTGGTTCGCAATGTCGGTACTCGGTGTGGCGAGTTGGACATTACCCGCCGAAGCGCTGATCGTTTTTTCTCCGCCTGTTCCCAAACTGGAGCAGGCTCAGGTAGTCCCCTTTCCCGGCGCCACGTTGGCCCGACAACTCCATCTCGTCGCCTACAACAGGGTCGTCGCGGAGATTCAGGCAGAGCTCAACGGGGCCGGATACGACGCAGGACCGTCTGACGGATTGATGGGCAACCGGACCCGCCGCGCGATCGAGGCCTATCAGCGGCAGCAAGGTTTGTTGGTGACCGGCCAGCCCAGTCAAGGGTTACTCGATCATCTCCGCGCCAGCGCCCGCTCGAGCGACGACAGGACCTCCGCCGATGCCGACCGCGAGCGGCGACAAATCGTGCGCCTTCAACGGAGGCTCGAACGTCTCGACTACGACGTGGAGGCGACCGGCGAACTGGATCGGGTGACCCGTAGCGCGATCCGGTCCTACCAACAGGATCACGGCCTCCTGGTCACCGGCGAGATCTCCGACGCGCTGATGGAGCATGTGCGCGCTTCCGTCCGGGCGGAGCGGGGTTCAGCAGCGCGCACAGACGGCGGCGAAGTCGGCCCGAACACGATCCGGCAAATACAGCATGGCCTGCGCGTCCGCGGTTACACAGTGGGGAATGTGTCGGGTGAACTCGACATCCAGACAGGAGACGCCATCCGCGCCTATCAGCGAGATCGCGGGGATGCGATTACAGGCCAGGCTACCGAAGAGTTGGCAGCGCAACTGAGCGAGGGAGTAGCGACCTCGGTCGCGACACCGGAAAACATCCGCAAGGTACAACAAGCCTTGAATCGACGCGGCTACAGCGTCGGCCCCGCCGACGGTGTTATGGGTCCGTCGACCCGATCTGCCATTAGCCGATATCGCCAGGAAAACGATCTGCCTGTCTCGAGCGACCTTTCCGCTGCCCTTCTCGAAAGTCTGGGTATCGCCTCCTCTCAAGGCGCTGCGGCGGCTGCGGACTCCGGCCAGAGTGTCAGAGTTGTAATCAGCGACGACTTCGAAGACGGCAACTATACCGATAACCCTCGCTGGCAGGTGGTCTCCAAAGAATTTCGTGTGGCCGATGGAGCCCTCCGCAGCTCGGTAAAAATCGAAGCGAGCCAGACGCGCGAGGAAATCGGGCGGAATTTGCTAAAGGGTGTCCTGGATGAGGTGCTGGGCGTACCGTCTTCTTCGGGCGCAGAGTCTGCTGCCATCGTTCAGGCGACGACCTTTACCGATCCGTTCGAGATACGGTTACGGCTTCGGGAAACCGCATCGGGATCGGTTCGCATGCATCTGGGACCGTTCACGAGGGGAAACGAGACGAAAGATTATCGACTGGCGTACGATAGCTCATCGGCACAGCCGCTCCTCCTCGTGGCGGATAGAGGCAGAGGCTCGCGGAGCGAAACCCTTGCGGCCACCTCACGCGCGCCGGCCCTCGATGACGGACAGTGGCACGAGCTGGTGTTTTCCCGCCGCGACGATGGGACAATGACCGTGTCGATCGACGGAAACGTGGTGCTGAGGGCGCACGATACGGAGATCACCGGCGGCCATGACGGGATCTCGTTTGTGAACGCGGCCGGCGATTGGGATATCGATTCGGTGGCGGTCACGGCGGCCAAACCTTGATCAGTTGCGGTTCGTGATGTGTCCGCCCGGCAACAGCCTATAACCCATTGAAAAATGGCGGAGGGAGAGTCTGCCGTAATATAATATAACCTATTGTTTTATAATATTTATTTTTCATTACACATTACAGGTCCACACACAGCCCCACATAACGACGTCCCCCGCCGTCGCGCTGCGGTCGAACATCCGATGCCGCAGTGCCGGTCAGGTCACATCCAGTTTCTGGGGTATGCGTGACGCGGGGAAAGACAGACGGGGGGCACCGGTACCGGCAAACGACACCCTACCCCATTATGGTGACCACCTCTCTTTCTACACGGTGATTTTTAGGTCGTGTATAGTTAGATACCTTCCCCTACGTAACCGCCGCCGATGATAGCGTTAGAGTCCTGCGCTGTGCGAGCACAGAGCCGCAGGCAGACTCTTGCGACAAGGTTTTGTAACACCATTAAGTTGCCAGATGGGCTCGTTAGGTGGAGGATAGTATTTCTGAAGGAAGTACATCCAAGGGTCGCGCTTTATGGAAAAGCTGAAGATCACCGCCCGATTGAAGGCACCGATAGTTCTGGGGGGCGGGTACCTCACGTTCGATGCGCTGCTGGCTTCGCTCATTTTCGAAGCGACGGGCGATATCGAGATCGCGCATGGCACCATTCCAGTCGCCTGTACAAAAGGCCTGTTCCACGCGAGCGCAGCCTTGCTGGAGCCGCTTGAATCCCGGAAAGTTTCCTTCGTGGCCAACCTGCGGGCGACCCATACACTGGACCCGGACCTCCTCCTCAAGAACAAGACAGGAGGGGTCCATAAGAAGATCGGCCTGACACGCAGGCGGGACTTTGGGGCCGTCATGAATAGCTACCAAGCCTTCGATGCCCCGGAGATTACATGGTATGCGCAAGGCGACGGAGCGGCCATTGAACGCCTTCTCTCCGGCGTCCATTTCATCGGCAAGCGCCGGGGCAGCGGCTTCGGGGAAGTCGCTGGCTGGGACGTTGCGCAGGATGACCTGGACGGTGTTGTCGGCCCCTTTGGCGACCCCATGAGGCCCGCGCCTGTGGACCTGTTCAAGGGCAACAAGGATGCCCTCCGGGTCGATGCGGCATGGCGTCCCGCCTATTGGCACCCGGACAACAGGGCCATCTGTTACGCCCCGGAATTTATCCAGTGAATACCTTCCAGTTCTTCAATGACAATTTCGGGCGACTCCTCACGTCCCAGACGAATGTGCCGCACAGGGATGCATGGCGAACACTGTCATCGACGCATCCGCTCCAGAAGAAGAACAAGAACGGGGAAGACCAGTCAGGCAGGCTTGTGGCTGGGTGGGTGATCATCCGGCCGACCGGAGCGGTGATGCAGCAGAAGCTGGCGGTGGCGGGAATCCAGTATGATGACCGTACCCGCTTCGAGGCATTCGGGGACGAGCTTGATGCATGGGACGGTTCGCCACGCATGTTCCTCATGTTCGACAAGGCCCCCATCCCCATCGCCAGCCTGTTCATGACCCTCGACCTGAGAGCCGTGCGGATATGCTCCCCGGCGGGCACCGAGACCTTCGACTACACAAAACCCTGCCCACCCAGTGCTGGCGTCGTACAGCGCAACCTGGACAAGCGGAGGCGAAACAATGCTGCTTGATCACGTCATACCGAAGCCGCCCAGCCTCAAAGGGTACGAGTTGCATCGGCTGGTTCAGGGGCTAACTGATGGCCAAAGCCCGCTGTTCGCCGATATGGGAGACAGCCTCATTGTGCGAACGGACAAGCCGATTACCGATACCGGCACAGCGCCACGCGCCTTCAAGGACGGAGATGTCATCGGCTTCGAACTGCGCGCCTGCGTATCAAAGAAGCTGAAGGGCAAGCATGTATATTTCCCGACCGCAGATTGGCGGAGCAGGCACGACTGGTTACGCAGACAGGGAACAAGGCATGGCTTCGAGCCGCTCACGGTCAACTGTCATGCGTCGCAGGCCAAGGTGGACAAGGGGACCGGACGCTCTTTTACCGTCGACCAGACAGACTTCGTGGGCATCCTTCGTGTCATGGACAGCGCCAGATTCGACAACGCCATTGCAAACGGCATCGGCTCCACGGCCAGGGCTTTCGGCTTTGGCATGCTGGTCATATAGCCACTTCAGGAGAGAACAATGGGCGACATTATCATCAATGGAACGATCACGACCGTTGGGCCGCTATCGATCAGCATGCCGGACACCGCTGACTATGACGGGTTCCCGGTTATGTCGCGCGGGATCGATGACGACGGCAAGCCGCTGAAGACCGGATACCTGCCTGCCACGACCCTGCGCGGGTTCCTGCGCCGCGCCGTTGTGACGCACGACATGAAAGAGGCAGCAGCAGCAGGCCATCATTACTCCCTACCGAAGGCTTATACCGAACTCATCGGACAAGACGCCGCCAGTGAAAAACAGGCAGGCGATATAGACCTCCTCGAAATCAAGAAGGCCAGAAATGAGTCACCCGTCGTTGACCTGTTCGGCAGTGGCCTTGGCGTATCAAGCAGGCTTCGTGTCGGTCACTTCCTGCCAGCGGTGAACGTGCTGCCGGAATTATACAAAGGCGTGCGGAAGGACCTTGGGGACACAGTGAGCTACCCCGGGTTTGACGGACGGTTTAATCAAGCACCATTTCGTCGTTGTTC
>JBBDQU010000043.1 GCA_040905865.1 Alphaproteobacteria bacterium | reverse complement strand
TCCCGCATTGAATCACAAACCCCTCACCAAAGGCGAGGGGTTTGTCAGCGGTCTGTGGGCGGCGAGATTTCTCGCCGCCCTTTTTTTATGCGTCTGCCGCTTTCGTCGGGCCGGTCAGCTATCCGCCAGCATGCCGACGATATTGTAGCCGGAATCCACATGCAGGATTTCCCCGGTCGTACCCGTGCCCTGGTCGGACAGCAGGTACAGCGCCGCGCCGCCGATTTCATCGAGCGTCACATTCCGCCGCAAGGGCGAATTATCCGCCTGCCATTTGTAGACGAATCGGGAGCCGCCGATGGCGGCGCCCGCCAGGGTGCGCATCGGTCCCGCCGACAGGGCGTTGACCCGGATACCCTGCGGGCCCAGGTCCGCCGCCAGATACCGGGTGCTTGCCTCCAGCGCCGCCTTGGCCACGCCCATCACGTTGTAGTTCGGCATCACGCGCCGCGCGCCGGCATATGTCAGCGTCAGGATGCTGCCGCCGGACGGCATCAGCGCCGCCGCGGCGCGGGCAATGGCGGTAAACGAATAGCAGGAAATATCCATTGTCCGCGCAAAATTGCCGCGCGTCGTGTCGGTAAACCGCCCGTTCAGTTCCGACTTGTCCGAAAAGGCAATGGCATGCACGACGAAATCGAGCCGGCCCCATTCGCCCGCGATCATCTCGAAGACGGCGTCGATACTGCCCTGATCCGCGACATCGCAGGGCAGGACCAGCGAGGCATTGACGGATTCCGCCAGCGGCCGGACCCGCCTTTCAAGGTTGCTGTCCTGAAATGTCAGCGCTAGGTCGGCGCCCTGTCCCGCAAGTGTCTGTGCGATGCCCCATGCGATCGAATGATCGTTTGCAACGCCCAGTATCAAACCGCGCTTGCCGCCCATCAGGCCCTGCGTTGTGGTCATTCGGCTCAGTTCACCGGTCCCCGGAACGGGTCGACCCGGCGATCCCCCTCTTGTCTGTTGCACGGCTCGGCGCCGGTTGGTTATTCGTCGTACCGCTTGAAGACCAGTGTCGCGTTCGTGCCGCCGAAACCGAAGCTGTTGGACATGACATAATTCAGCGTCACATCATCCCGGCGCTCCATAATAATCGGAAAACCTTCCGCCTCGGGATCCAGTTCGTCGATATGCGCGGATGCGGCCAGAAAGCGGTTATTCATCATCAACAGCGAATAGATGGATTCCTGCGCGCCGGCCGCCCCCAGTGAATGCCCCGTGAGGGACTTCGTGGAATTGATGGCGGGAACGTCCGCGCCGAAAACCTCGCGTACAGCCTGCAATTCCTTCACGTCGCCTATCGGCGTGGACGTGCCGTGCGCGTTGATGTAATCGATCCTGCCGTCTACCACCGTGGACAGCGCCTGGCGCATGCAGCGCGCGGCGCCTTCGCCCGAGGGCTGCACCATATCGTAGCCATCGGATGTGGCGCCGTAGCCGGCGACCTCGCCATATATCTTTGCGCCGCGCGCCTTTGCATGCTCAAGCTCTTCCAGCACGACAACACCGCCGCCGCCCGCGATCACAAAGCCGTCGCGGTTCTTGTCGAACGCCCGGCTGGCGACAGCGGGCGTGTCGTTGTACCGGGACGACAAGGCTGGCATGGCGTCGAACAGCAATGTAAACGACCAGTGCAGTTCCTCGCCGCCGCCGGCGAAAACGATGTCCTGCTTGCCCCACTGGATCAGTTCGGCCGCGTTTCCGATGCAATGCGCGCTGGTCGAACAGGCGGAACTGATCGAATAATTGACGCCATGAATTCGGAACGGCGTGGCCAGGGTCGCCGAATTGGTGCTCGACATGACCTTGGGAACAACGAAGGGGCCGACCCGTTTGGCGTTTTTTTCGCGCATGGTATCGACCGCCGCCACCATGTTCCGCATTGACGGGCCGCCCGAGCCCATGATCAATCCGGTCCGTTCGTTGGTGATGTCGCCTTCTTCCAGTCCGGAATCGGCAATCGCCTCTTCCATCGCGATATAATTATAGGCGGCGCCGTCGCCCATGAAGCGCATTGTCTTGCGGTCCAGACGATCTTCCAGATTGATCTTGGGCGCGCCATGCACGTGGCTGCGGAAACCCAGTTCCTTGTAGGTTTCGCAATATTCGATACCCGACCGGCCCGCTTTCAGCGAATCGAGTACTTCTTCCTTGTTATTACCGATACTGGATACGATCCCGATACCGGTGACTACGACACGTCGCATCGTTTATGCCTCGCTGGAGCGGATGATCACTGGTCTGAATGACATGAATATGAACCCGCTCCCAGAAAATACGGAGTGTTACACTATCGAATAGACGGAATTTGCCAGCCTATGGTTCCATCGGCCCTGTTTCGCGCCATTCTCCCAACCATACGGTTCAACATACCGAATTTCGGGGGAACCGGCACTTTATGTTTTCAAACCCCGGATCAGGAACCTTCGGCCGTCGTAAACAGGCCGACACGCATGTTCCTGGCTTCGTAAATCGGCTCCCCGTCGACCCGCATTTCGCCATCCGCGACACCAAGCACCAGTTTGCGCATCATCACGCGCTTGAGGTTGATGACATAGGTCACCTTCTTGGCGGTCTCCAGAACCTGACCGGTAAACTTTACCTCGCCAACGCCGAGCGCGCGCCCCTTGCCGATGCCGCCCAGCCAGCCGAGAAAGAAACCGACCAGCTGCCACATTGCATCGAGGCCGAGGCAGCCGGGCATGACCGGGTCGTTTTCGAAATGGCATTTGAAGAACCAGAGCTCTGGGTTGATGTCGAGTTCCGCGACAATCTGGCCCTTGCCGTACTCGCCGTTGTCTTCGGAAATCGACGTAATCCGGTCGAACATCAGCATCGGCGGCAATGGCAACTGGGCATTGCCCGGCCCGAACAGCTTGCCATGCGCACATGTGAGCAATTCCTCATATGAGAAACTGTTTTGTGATAATTTCACGCCCCATCCCCATAGCGGCACACTGAATACAGAGCCCGCTTTCACAAGTAATCACCCACCGTGATTCGGTACCCGACTTATGTAACGTTTTAATCCCGTTCGTTCAATGTTGCGTTAGGCTGGAAGGGGGCGGACTGCCCCTACCGATCTAGACATCCAGATTGGCGACCTTCAGCGCGTTCGCCCGGATGAAATCGCGGCGCGGTTCCACCACGTCGCCCATGAGCGTCGAAAACAGATCCGCCGCCTCCATTTCATGAGCAACCTTCACCTGCAGCAATGTCCGCGCGTTCGGATCAAGGGTGGTTTCCCACAACTGGTCGGGGTTCATCTCCCCCAGCCCCTTATACCGCTGGATGGAGATGCCCTTGCGGCCGAGCGCCGTCACCTGGTCCAGCAGGTCGATCGGGCTGTTGATCCGGGTTTCGCCGTCCTTCGTGCGCAGCACCGCGGTCTGGAGCCCGTATTTTGCCTGCAATTCGGCTGCGAGACCGTCCAGCCGCCGCGCTTCGGCGCTTCGGATAACATCGCCATCGATACTGAAACGCTGGGTGACGCCACGAAGGGTCCGGCTGAACGACAGGCCGCCATCGTCCTGCGGCGCGCCGATCCAGCCCCGCTCGGTCTCCGGCGACAGGCTGTCCAGGCGCCGCGCGATATAGGCTGCGGTCTGGCCGGCGCGCTCCGGATCCGAGAGGATCGACGGGTTCAGCGCGCCGACGATCGCCGCCTGCTCCACGACGGTGCGGTTGCCGACCTTGCGAATCAGCGGCTCCATCAGCTGCGCGGCCACCCGCGCTTCGCTCACGGCCAGATACAGGTCCTCCGCCGCCAGCTCCTCCGCGTCGCCCAGCACCAGGGTTGCGCCGGTCACGCCGTCGCGCACCAGGAATTCCTCCAGTTCGCGGTCGTCCTTCAGATAGACGCCGGAATTACCCTTCTTCGCGCGGTACAGGGGCGGCTGGGCGATATAGAGATATCCGCGCTCCACGAGTTCCGGCATCTGCCGGAAGAAAAACGTCAGCAGCAGCGTGCGGATATGGCTGCCGTCGACGTCGGCGTCCGTCATGATGATGATGCGGTGGTAGCGGCATTTGTCGGCGTTGAAATCGTCATGGCCGATCCCCGTGCCCAGCGCCGTGATCAATGTGCCGATTTCGGACGAGCCCAGCATCTTGTCGAACCGGGCGCGCTCCACATTCAGGATTTTGCCGCGCAACGGCAGGATGGCCTGGGACTTGCGTTCGCGCCCCTGCTTCGCCGACCCGCCGGCGGAATCGCCCTCGACGATGAAGATTTCGGCATGCGCAGGGTCCCGTTCCTGGCAATCCGCCAGCTTGCCGGGCAGGCTGGATATATCCAGCGCGCCCTTGCGCCGGGTCAGTTCGCGGGCCTTTTTCGCCGCCTCGCGGGCCGCTGCGGCCTCCACGACTTTCTGCAGGATCTGCCGCGCGTCCGTCGGATGTTCCTCGAACCACTGGGCGAGCCGGTCGTTGACCACCGATTCGACGACGTTACGCACTTCGGAGGAGACAAGTTTGTCCTTCGTCTGGCTGGAAAACTTGGGATCCGGGACCTTTACCGACAGGATGCAGGTCAGGCCTTCGCGGGCGTCGTCGCCCGTGATCGATACTTTCTCCCGCTTTGCGATGCCGGTCTCGCCCGCGTAATTGTTGATCTGCCGGGTCAGGCCCGCCCGGAACCCCGCCAGATGCGTGCCCCCGTCGCGCTGGGGAATGTTGTTGGTAAAGCACAGCATGGTCTCGTGATAGCTGTCATTCCACTGGATCGCGACCTCGACCGTGATACCGTCTTTTTCGCTGACCATCAGGATGACTTCGCCATGCAGCGGCGTCCGCGACCGGTTGAGATATTTCGCGAACTCGGCAAGGCCGCCATCGTAATGGAAATGGGTCACCTTCGGTTCCGGTAGCCGGGCATCCGTCAGTACGATACTGACCCCGGAATTCAGGAATGCCAGTTCGCGCAGCCGGTGTTCCAGCATGTCGTAATCGTATTCGGTGATCTTGAATATTTCCTCGGACGCCCAGAAGGTTACTTCCGTGCCCGTATCGCCCCGATCGCAATCGCCGACAATCGCCAGATCCTTGCCGTCTAACGGGTCGCCGTCCTCGAACTGCATGCTGTAGATATGACCGTTGCGCCGGATGGTAAGGTCCAGCCGCTTGGAGAGCCCGTTCACGACCGAGACGCCGACGCCGTGCAGGCCGCCGGAAATCTTGTAGGAATTGGAATCGAACTTACCGCCCGCATGCAATTGCGTCATGATCACCTGGGCCGCGGAAATGCCTTCCTCGGTATGAATGTCGACCGGGATGCCGCGGCCGTTATCGGTCACGGTCACCGATCCGTCGCCGTTCAGCGTGACCGTCACCCTGTCCGCATGACCGGCCATGGCTTCGTCGATGCCGTTGTCGACCACTTCATAGACCATGTGATGCAGGCCGGACCCGTCCTCGGTGTCGCCAATATACATGCCCGGCCGCTTGCGCACGGCTTCGAGCCCGCGCAATACCTTGATCGAATCGGCGTCGTAACCTGATTCCTTACCTTCGGGCGGGACAGTGGTATCGTCGTTCATAAATTCTTCCGTTCGGTGTCAGGATGTCCGTTCCAGCGCCGCATTGGCGACGCTGAAGTACTGCGCGTGGGATTCCAGTTCGGTAAATATGGTCCGGTCGGTTCCCGTAAGCCAGGCCTGCGCGCCCAGCGTCAGAATCTCCGCGAACAGCGCCTGCCGCTTTTCCACATCGAGATGCGCCGCAACCTCATCCAGCAGCAGCAGCGGCGCCGCGCCGCGTTCCGCCGCCTGCAGCCGCGCATCCGCCAGAACAACCGCGATCAGCAGCGCCTTCTGTTCGCCGGTCGAACACTGATCCGCCGGCATGTCCTTTTCCAGGTGCCGGACGGTGAAGTCGCTGCGGTGCGGTCCGGCCGCGGTCCGGCCGGTTTCCGCGTCCAGACGACGGGTTCGGGACAGGCGTTCGCGCAGATGGTCTTCCGCGGCGAGCGCCGGCCCATCATTCAGCCACGATTCGACCTCGCCCGTCGCGGCGATGCCCGCCCGGGGAAACGGGCCGGTTCCCTCCGCGCAGGCGCGCGCGAGCCGGGCGGCCATTTCACGTCGCGCCGCGGCAATGGCAACGCCCCGTTCCGCCATGTTTTCCTCCAGGGCGGACAGCCAGGCGTCGTCAATGCGGCCCTCTTTCAGCAACCGCAGCCGTTCGCGCATGGCATGTTCGTATCCGCCGACCCGCCCCGCATGCGCCGTATCGAAGCCGAAGACCAGCCGGTCGAGAAACCGGCGCCGGGTCGATGCGCCATCGAGGAACAGCCGGTCCATCTGCGGCGTCAGCCAGACGATACTGACATATTCACCAAGCGCTCCCTGGCCCGAAACCGTTGCGCCATTCACGCGAACCAACCGTCTCTGCCGGTCCGGCTCGCGTCCCGTCCCGATATCCACCGGGCCTGACGCGCATGATACCGTGCCGGCGACCGCCCAGCCCGCCGCGTTGCCGGGCCGTCGGTCGATTTCATTCAGCTGCGCCTGCCGCAGCCCCCGGCCGGGCGCCAGAAAGGATACCGCTTCCAGCATGTTTGTCTTGCCGGCCCCATTGGGACCGGTCAACACGACCGGCCTGAAATCGCCGTCATACGCGGCCGTGCGGTAACAGCGGAAATCCGTCAGGCGCAGCCGGGTTACCGCCAACCGTGCGGGAAGCGAATCCAATCGGGAATCAACCCTGGCAATTGCGGCCTCGTGCATGCGCGCCCTAAACCCGCATTGGCATCAGAACGTAAAGCGCGCTTTCATCCGCGGTATCGCGGACAATCGTCGGTGACGCGCCATCCGCCAGCAGAACCTGTACGGTCTCGCCCTCGACCTGCTGCGCGATATCCAGAAGATAGCGCGAATTGAAGCCGATTTCGAGTGCTTCCCTGTCGTAGGAAACCTCCAGCTCCTCGGTCGCGGACCCCGATTCGGGGCTGCTTGCGGACAGAATCAGACTGCTATGCGCGATGATCAGCTTTACCGAACGAGACCGTTCCGTCGAAATTGTCGCGACCCGATCGACGGCCGCGGCCAGCTGGTGGCAATCGACTTCCAGCAGCTTGTCATTGCCGACCGGTATAACCTTTTCGTAATCGGGAAACGTGCCGTCAATCAGCTTTGAGGACAGCACCGTGCCATCGAAGGAAAACCGGATCTTGGTATCCGAAAGCGAAACCTCGACATCGCCCTCGCACTCGTCGATCAGCTTGCGCAGCTCGTTCACCGTTTTGCGGGGCACGATGATGCCCGGCATGCCGGCGGCGCCTTCCGGCATCGGCGATTCAACCCGCGCCAGACGATGGCCGTCGGTCGCCACGGCGCGCAGGACAGGGGTCCCGCTGGATTCCGTCGCATGCATATAGATGCCGTTCAGGTAATATCGGGTTTCCTCGGTCGAAATCGCAAACCGGGTCCGGTCGATCAGCGCGCGTAGCGACATGGCGGAAATCACGAAACGGTGCGGCAGGTTGCCGTCGCTCATTGCCGGAAAATCCGCTGTCGGCAGCGAGGCCAGCACGAAACGCGATCGGCCGGAACTCAGAACAAGCCGACCGTCTTGCGAATTGGAATCGAGTTCGACCTGCGCGCCTTCCGGCAATTTGCGGACGATATCGTACAGGGTATGCGCCGGCGCCGTCGTGTCGCCCGCCGCCGCAATCTGGGAGGGAACGGTTTCGACAATGGAAATATCCATATCGGTCGCCGTGAGCCTGACGCCGCCGTCACCGGTTTGCAGCAGGACGTTCGCCAGGATGGGAATGGTATTCCGTCGCTCTACGACACTCTGGACATGGTTCAACGACCTCAGAAGTGCCGCCCGTTCGATGGTCAGTTTCATGATTTCTCTTTGATCATACGCTTCAAGATTACCGCAGGCCCAAGACGGCCCTCGCCTCCGCCCTGCAACGTAGCTTCAAGGATATCGGCAGATTCGACAAGCCCCCGCTGAACCTAGCATGACCGGCCGGAATCCGCACTAGTTTATGCTTTGTACCGCTTCATTTAATGCCCCGGAACGCGGCGAATCGGGGTTTCGCGGACATCAGCCCTCGAGCATGCGCCGCAGCAATTCGACGTCTTCGGAAAACGAGCTGTCCAGGGCGCATAATTCGTCGATCTTGCGAACCGCATGCATGACCGTGGTGTGGTCGCGGCCGCCGAATTTCCGGCCGATTTCCGGCAGCGACCGTTCGGTCAGCTGTTTCGACAGATACATGGCAACCTGGCGCGGGCGGGCGATGGCTCGCGACCGGCGTGCGGAAAACATCTCACCGAGCCGGATGTTGTAATGCTCGGCCACGCGCTTCTGGATTTCCTCTATCGTCACCTTGCGGTCATTCGCCCGCAGGATGTCCTGCAGCACCTCCTGCGTATTATCGAGGGCGATCGGCCGGCCCACCAGCTTGGCGTACGCGACCAGCCGGTTCAGGGCGCCTTCCAGTTCCCGCACGTTCGATGTGATTCGGTGGGCGAGGAATTCGAGCACCTTCGGCGGGATGTCGAAACTCATCTGTTCCGCCTTGGATTGCAGTATACCAAGCCGAAGTTCGTAGATCGTGGGATGAATATCCGCGACCAGACCCCAGCCGAGCCGTGACTTCATCCGGTCCTCCATGCCCTCCAGGTCATTCGGCGATTTGTCCGCCGAAATGACGACCTGGCGGTTATGGTCCACCAGCGCATTGAAGGTATGGAAGAACTCTTCCTGGGTATTGTCCTTACCGCTGAAGAACTGCACGTCGTCGATCATCAGGACGTCGACCGAACGGAACTGCTCCTTGAAGGCCATTGTGTCCTTGAACCGCATCGCCCGGATGAACTGGTACATGAACTTTTCCGCCGACAGGTAGATTACCCGCCGTTCCGGCGTCGTCCTGCGGATATGCGATGCGATCGCATGCATAAGATGGGTCTTTCCGAGCCCCACGCCGCCGTAAAGGAACAGTGGATTGAACGGAACGGATTCCGCCTCCGCAACGCGCCGCGCAGCGGCAAAGGCCAGTTCGTTCGGCTTGCCGACGACAAAATTGTCGAAGCGGAACCGCGGGTCCAGCGGCGCGCCGATATCGTTATGGGCGCGGTCGCCGGACGGCGCCGCGACAACCGCGGGCACCGTCGCGACTTGCTCCGGCATTGCGCCGTCATGGACAATTTCCAGCCTGACGATCATCGGATTCTCTTCCGACCACAGTCTCAGGAGCCTGTCGCCATACTGGGTTTCGATCCAGTCGCGCATGAACCGGGTCGGCGCAAGAATGCGGATCGTGTCCTCGGCGGACAGTTCGAATGACGCCGGCTTCAGCCAGCTGCGGTAGGCCGCCTCGCCAAACTCCGCCCGAAGCCGGGATCGCAACCGTGTCCAGTAAGATGCTGGCTGTTCGGTAGAACGGTTTTCGTCTGTCAACGTCAACGCCACCCCATAAAGCAAAGCCGTACCCGACGAGAGGCTCACGGCAGACAAAATCATCCCACCCCCGGATGTCGGAATATTCCGATCCAGGATTCAGACAGCGTTCGGAAAACCAATAAAACGGTGAGTAAGGAAGCGGAACTAAAATTCTTTACACCTAAAAAAGCCTAAGCTCATCCAGGTTTAAAGACATATTTTAACGTTGGGATAAAAATAGACAGTATTAACATCTAATTTTACTATCTTTATTCTGACCCCTGCACCTTAACTCTTTTATTGCCGTCGCCGGTTCTTGTTTTATGCTTGAGGCAAATCCCATCAAGCTTACTGCCACCGTGCCAATCTACCTATGCTATTTTCGGGTTGCAACGAGAACCAAACGCAAACATCGAAATAAAACGGTAAATCGCGACGCGAATCCGGCTAAGCCTTTGAATCTTCCTGACGTAAAAATTTCGCTATTTTTTACCACAAATTAAAAGAGCCGCGCCCGTGGGGCGCGGCTCAAAAAAGCCGGAATATCGACAATGAATTATAGCGCTTCGATTCGTTTCGCAAGGCGGGAAATTTTCCGTGCCACCGTGTTCCGATGGGTCAGTCCCTGCTGCGCGCCGCGCTGCATTTCCGGCATGGCAACGCGGATCGCCTGTTCGGCCAATCCCTTGTCGCCGCTTGCAATTGCCGCTTCAACCTTGCGGACATACGTCCGGATCCGGCCGCGCCGGTCACGGTTCACGGCGGTGCGCCGCGCGATCTGACGAATGCGCTTCTTGGCCGACTTATGATTCGCCATAAGGTATCCTGTACAGTCATTGGTAAATTCAAGAAAGCGGCTTATATCGGTGCTCCAGCGCCGCGTCAACCTCGATTCGCGGCAACAGCGCCCTACCGGTTCCGGAACGCCGGTTTGCGCTTTTCGACAAATGCGCGCATGCCTTCCTTCTGGTCCTCGGTCGCGAATGTCGAATGGAATATCCGCCGTTCGAATCGGATTCCCTCCGACAGGGTCGTCTCGAAGGCCCTGTTGACGGATTCTTTCACCATCATCGCGACGGGCTGCGACATGCGGGCGATTTTCGCCGCCGTCTTCAGCGCATCCGCGATCAGTTCGTCGGCCGGAACGATCCGGCTGACCAGGCCGCAGCGTTCGGCTTCCGCCGCATCCATCATCCGGCCGGTCAGGCACATGTCCATAGCCTTGGACTTGCCGATGAATCGCGTCAGCCGCTGCGTGCCGCCCGCCCCGGGAATCGTGCCAAGCGTGATTTCCGGCTGGCCGAAGCGCGCGGTATCGGCGGCGATGATGAAGTCGCACATCATCGCCACTTCGCATCCGCCGCCCAGCGCATAGCCGGCGACCGCCGCGACGATCGGCTTGCGGCATTGCGCCACCCGTTCCCAGCCGACGGTAATGAAATCCTCCCCATACACGTCCATGTACGACTTTCCGGCCATTTCGCCGATGTCGGCGCCGGCGGCGAACGCCTTGTCCGATCCGGTCAGGACAATGGCGCCGATTGACTTGTCGGCTTCCAGCGCGTCGAGCGCCTGGCCCAGTTCCGCGATCAGCCCGGCGCAAAGCGCATTCAGCGCCGCCGGCCGGTTCAGCGTCACCAGACCTACCGCATCACGGGATTCCACCAGGATGTATTCATATGCCATATCTGCCGTTTCTCCTGTCCGCGTGCCGCATCGGTCGCCGCGCCCTCACTTGGGGGTCGGCGCAAGCCGGAACCGTACCGTGATCGTTTCGTCCTTTTTGATCAGCTCCAGCGCCAGGGCTTCCCCCTCGCGCTGGAAAGCCAGCACGCCGACGCGCACCCATCCAAGCTGCGGCAGCGTATCGTCGTAAAATTTCCGTATGGCGGCGGCGGAGACGTTTCCCGCGGCATAGGCTTCAACGATCCGTCCCGCCGGCGTATCGAATGCGATCGCCGTATCGGCGTCTACGGCCATGCCCGGCATCACCGGCACGTCCTCGAAACCTTCGATAAAATCCTCTGCCCTGCCGGTCGGCGAAGCCGCCAGCATGCCAAGAAGCACCAGGATCGTTATCAGGTTCCGCATCACAGCCGCTATATCATCGTTGATGCGCGGAGCAAAGGAAAGTGGATCGCCCGCTCTGCACGATGCGGCTGATGACGCCGGCGCATGCCGGTTGCCGGCAGCGTTCGCCCTCGCGGCCATAGACCTGCCACTGGTGCTGGAAATAGCCCAGATCGCCTGACGCCTGCACGTAATCGCGCAGCGACGAGCCGCCAGCCGCAATTGCTTCGCCCAGCACATCGCGGATCTCGCGGACCAGGCGTTCGGCCCGCGCGCCGGGGATGGTCGCGGCCATCCGCCGTGGCGAAATGCCCGCGCGGTGCAGCGCCTCGCAAATATAGATATTTCCCAGGCCTGCGACGACGCGCTGGTCCAGCAGCGCCGCCTTGACCGGCGTGCGCTTGCCGGCAAGCGCCGCACTCAGAACCGCCGCGTTGAACGCATTGCCCAGCGGTTCGGGCCCCAGGTGGCGCAGCATCCGATGGTCGCCCAGCGCCGCCGCCGTGGTCAGGTCCATCATGCCAAACCGGCGCGGGTCGCAATACCGGATCAGCATGCCGTCGTCCGTTTCGAATTCGACATGATCATGCGGACCCGGCGGCGGGGCGGCGTCGGCATCGACGATGGTCATCCGCCCGGACATGCCGAGATGGATGATCACGACGGCGTCGTCGTCCAGCGTCATCAGGATGAACTTCGCCCGTCGGTCGATCCGCTGCACGCGGCGGCCGGTCAGGCGCGCGGCAAAGCCATCGGGAAACGGAAACCGCAGGTCAGCCCGCCGCTGAACCACGCGCTTCAGGACGCGCCCCTCCAGTGGCATGCGCAGACCGCGGCAGACGGTTTCGACTTCGGGCAATTCTGGCATCGCGGCGGCCTGTCATCCGGTTACAGGGGAAACTCGCTCCGGCAGCACCCGTTCTAGCAAACCCCGGCGCGTTAGGCTATCGTCCGCCCGATGATGCAACATGCCGATGACGAACAAAAAACTCATTTCGGCTTCCGGGAAGTCGGGAAGGGTGAAAAGGCGCGGCTGGTGCGCAACGTGTTCGATCGCGTGGCGCGGCGCTATGACCTGATGAACGACCTGATGTCGATGGGCGTGCATCGCCTGTGGAAGGCGTCGCTGATCGATCAGCTGAAGCCGCGCGCCAACATGCATCTGATCGACCTGGCCGGCGGCACCGGCGATATTGCAAGGCGCTTTCGCGATGCCGGCGGCGGCAGCGCCACGGTCTGCGATATCAACGCCGAAATGATTTCCGTCGGGCGCGACCGAGCCCTGGACCGCGGAATGCTCGACAGGATCCGGTGGGTTGTCGGGGACGCGGAGGCGCTGCCGTTTTCAGACCGCAGTACGGACGCCTATACCGTTGCCTTTGGATTGCGCAACGTCACCGACATGGATCGCGCGCTGCGCGAGGCGCGCCGGGTGCTGAAGCCGGGCGGCCGGTTTCTCTGCCTGGAATTCAGCCATGTGGTGCTGCCGCTGCTGGCGGATATCTACGACCGTTATTCTTTCGTGGTGGTCCCGGCGCTGGGCGCGCGGGTTGCCGGCGATGCGGATTCATACCGCTACCTGGTTGAAAGCATCCGCCGCTTTCCGGCGCAGGAGGAACTGGCTGCGCGCATGACCGCGGCGGGGCTGGAGCAGGTAACGGTACGCAACCTGTCCGGCGGGATCGCGGCGATCCACGCCGCCTGGCGCATCTAGACCGGCCCTCATGTTTTCGGCGTTTATCCAGATCAGGCGACTGCTCCGTATTGCCCGCATATTCGCGCGCCATGACGCCCTGTTTCCCCTGGAGCGCATGGGCGTTGCGCCGGTCGTCGTTGCCCTGGCGCGCATGCTGTCCCGGCGAGACGTCGCGGGGCGTCCCGGCGAACGGCTGGCGGCGGCGCTGGAGGAACTGGGCCCCAGTTTCATCAAGCTGGGGCAGGCCCTGTCGGTCCGATCCGACCTCGTCGGCGAGGAAATCGCCCATGATCTTGCAAAAATGCAGGACAACCTGCCGCCGTTTCCGGCAGGCAATGCCCGCACCATCATCGAGGCGGAATTGCAGGCGCCGATCGAATCGCTGTTCGAAAGCTTCGATGACGAACCCGTTGCCGCGGCATCCATTGCACAGGTCCATTTCGCCCGGACCGCCGACGACGGCGACGTCGCCGTCAAAGTATTGCGGCCGGGGATCGAGGCGCGGTTCCGGCGCGATATCGACCTGTTCCTGTGGCTGGCCCGGATGATCGAGCGGACCCAGCCGGCCTTGCGCCGGCTCCGGCCGCTGGAGGTCGTTCGCATGTTCGAGGCGACGGTCAACGTGGAACTGGATCTGCGGCTGGAAGCGGCCGCGGGGTCGGAACTGCGCGACAATACGGAAAACGATCCCCGATTCCGCGTACCGAAAATCGACTGGGTCCGGACCGGTCGCCGTGTCATGACGCTGGAACGGATCGACGGCGTTCGCATCGACGACATTGCGGCGCTGGAAGCGGCCGGGCTTGTGCCGCGCGATATTCTGCAGCGGTGCGCCGAATCGTTTTTCAACCAGGTGTTCCGCGACGGATTCTTCCATGCGGATATCCACCCGGGCAACATGTTCGTCGCCCGGGACGGCGCGCTGTGCCCTGTCGATTTCGGCATCATGGGGCGGCTGGACATCCGGACCCGGAACTACCTGGCCGACATGCTGGTCGGATTTCTGGAGCGCGATTACAAGCGCGTCGCGGAAGTTCATTTTGAAGCCGGGTACGTCCCGGCCCGCATGTCCGTCGGCAATTTCACCCAAGCCATACGCTCTATCGGGGAACCGATATTAGGCAAACCGCTACATGAGATTTCCCTCGCGCGATTGCTGGCGCATCTGTTTCAGATCACGGAGACATTCGAAATGGAGGCGCAACCGCAACTTCTGTTGTTGCAAAAAACCATGCTGGTCGCCGAAGGCGTGGGCCGGAAGCTGGACCCCACCGTCAATATGTGGCTCCTGGCCAAGCCGCTGGTCGAGAACTGGGTGATGGCCAACCGCGGACCAGATGCCCGGATTCGCGACGCGGTTACCGATGCGGTATCGAACCTGGAGCGGCTGCCCCGGTTGGTCGGCCGCGCGGAAGCGGTGGTCGAGGCGTTGAGCGGCGATTACGAATTCGGCCGGATGACCCGCGGCGGCGGAGATCGCGCCACGCGGCAGTACCGGACCCCGAACTGGGTGGTCGTCTGCCTGATCGCGATCATCGGGGTCCTGCTGCTTCGGGCGATGTGAATTAACAATCTTGCACAGTGGATTGCGGCCAACTACATTAATACAGTCATTGTAATGTATTTTTGGACCTATCCTTCATGGCGCTTCATGGCAAACGCGTACTCCTGATCATCACGGGTGGCATCGCGGCGTATAAATCGCTTGAGCTGATCCGCCGGTTACGGGAGAAAGGCGCCGCCGTGCGCTGCGTCCTGACCCCGTCGGCAGCAGAATTCGTGACGCCGCTATCGGTTTCCGCGTTGAGCGAGGACCGGGTCTACCAGGATATCTTCTCGCTGACCGACGAAGCAGAAATGGGGCATATCCAGCTTTCCCGGAACGCGGACCTGCTGCTTGTCGCGCCAGCGACCGCCGATATTCTGGCCCGCATGACGGCCGGCATCGCCAACGACCTGGCCACAACGGTGCTGCTGGCGACCGACAAGCCGGTCATGGTGGCGCCCGCGATGAATGTGCGGATGTGGGAACACGCGGCGACCCGGGCAAACTGCGTACTGCTGGCGCAGCGGGGCATCGCCTTCGCCGGGCCGGTCCAGGGCGACATGGCCTGCGGCGAATACGGGTTCGGCCGCATGGCGGAAGTGGCCGATATCGTGGATGCGGTCGCCCGGCATTTCGGCGCCGGGCCGCTGGCCGGACGGCGGATGCTGGTCACCAGCGGCCCGACCCATGAAGCCATCGATCCCGTGCGCTACATCGCCAACCGGTCATCCGGCAAGCAGGGCCATGCGGTGGCGGCCGCGCTGGCCGGCCTTGGCGCCGAAACCATTCTGGTGAGCGGGCCGACGGCCCTTCCCGATCCGGCCGGCGTCACCATCATCCGGGTCGAGTCGGCGCGCGACATGCTGGCCGCCTGCGAAAAGGCGCTGCCCGCCGATGCCGCCATCTGCGTTGCCGCGGTGGCGGACTGGCGGGTCCGGACGGCGGCGAAACAGAAACTGAAGAAGAATGGCGGCGGCCCGCCGGTGCTCGAGTTCGCGGAAAATCCGGACATCCTGAAGACGCTGAGCAAGCCGGGCAACAAGCGTCCCCGGCTGGTGATCGGTTTCGCGGCCGAAACGGAGAATGTCGTCGAAAATGCCCTGGGAAAGCGCAAGTCCAAGAAATGCGACTGGCTGCTGGCCAATGACGTTTCACCGGCTACAGGCACCTTCGGCGGCGACGCCAATACGATCCACCTGATCACCGCGGACTGCGATGAGGCCTGGCCGACCATGACCAAGCAGCAGGTCGCCGACCGCCTCGCCGGCCGGATCGCCGCCTGGTTCGGCGCCGGCGCATGACAACGGTCACCGTCCCGGTTCAGCGGCTGCCGCATGGCGCCGACCTGCCGCTGCCGGAATATGCGACGGCGGGCAGCGCGGGGCTGGACCTGCTGGCGGCCAATGCCGACCCGATGACCCTCGCGCCCGGCGCGCGCATCCTCGTGCCCACGGGACTCGCGATTGCCCTGCCGCAGGGGTACGAGGCGCAGGTCCGGCCGCGCTCCGGCCTGGCGCTGAAGAACGGCATCACCGTCCTGAACAGTCCCGGGACGGTCGATGCGGATTATCGGGGGGAAATCGGCGTCATCCTGGCGAATCTGGGTACGGAGCCGTTCGCCATTTCCCGGGGCATGCGGATCGCGCAGATGGTCGTGGCGCCGGTGACGCGGATCGCATGGGCGGAAGCCGATGCCCTGCCGGGCACCGCACGGGGCGCCGGCGGGTATGGATCGACGGGTACGGGGAAAGACGGATAACGATGTTACGGCTGACGAAGAAACTGATTTTCGCCATCGATGCGGTTGTCGACATCGCGTACAACGCGGCGGAAACACCGGTGCAAAGCAAGGAAATCGCGCAGCGGCAGGGCATTCCGCGCCGGTACCTGGAACAGGTGCTGCAAAACCTGGTCAAGGCCGAAATCCTGTCCGGTGTACGCGGTCCGCGCGGCGGTTACCGGCTGTCCCGCGAAAGGCGGCGCATCTCGCTTGGTGAAATCACCCGCATCGTCGATCAGATGGAAGGCACCACCGACCCGCTGGAAGAACCGGTGGGCTCGGAACTGGGCCGTGCGGTGCTGCACCCGATCTGGCTGGAACTGCAGGAAACGGCCATGAAGCAACTGGACGAGGTCAGCATCGAAGACCTGTGCACCCGGGCCCGCGCCGCCGGGGTGCAGTGTAACGCTTCTGAACTGTTCGATTTCATGATCTGATGTGCGTCAAAGTCTACCCGGATTGAGTCAACCTGACAGGGCGGAAATGGAATTTCGCGGCCGGATCTACGACAGTATCCTGGACACGATCGGGGCGACCCCGATTGTGCGGCTATCGCGCATGGCGGCGGAAGCGGGCGTGCCGGTCGACCTGCTGGCAAAGCTGGAATTCTTCAATCCCATGGGATCGGTCAAGGACCGCATCGGATTCTCGATGATCGAGGCCATGGAGAAGGCCGGCGAAATCGGCCCCGATACGACCATTGTCGAGCCGACATCCGGCAATACCGGTATCGCGCTCGCCTTCGTCTGCGCCGCCAAGGGATACCGGCTGATCCTGACCATGCCCGAATCGATGTCGCTGGAGCGGCGCAAGATGCTGCTGATCCTGGGCGCGGAAATCGAACTGACGCCGGCCAACCGGGGCATGACCGGCGCTATCGACCGCGCCATCGCCCTGAAGGAAGAAATCGGCGATGCGGTCATTCCCCAACAGTTCGACAATCCCGCCAATCCGGCGATCCACCGCGCGACGACGGCGGAGGAAATCTGGCGCGACACGGGCGGCAATCTTGACATCATGGTGGCGGGCGTCGGCACCGGCGGCACGGTCACCGGCTGCGCCGGCCTGCTGAAGGAACGCAATCCGGATTTCCGTCTCGTCGCGGTCGAACCGGAAGACAGCCCGGTGCTTTCCGGCGGCATTCCGGGACCGCACAAGATCCAGGGAATCGGCGCCGGTTTCGTGCCCGGCAACCTTGATACCGCCCTCATCGACGAGGTCATTTCCATCGCCAATGAAACCGCGTTCCGGACCGCGCGCCGGCTGGCCAGCCTCGAAGGGCTGCCGGTCGGCATATCTTCGGGCGCGGCGGTCGCGGCGGCGCTGGAAGTCGCGGCGCGGCCGGACATGGCGGGCAAACGGATCCTGGTGATTATCCCGTCCTTTGCCGAACGCTACCTTTCCACCCCCTTATTCGACGGCGTCTGACATGGTCACACATACTGAAATTACCGACGAACAGCTGCATCGATACGCCCGGCATATCATCCTCGATGAAGTCGGCGAGGAAGGGCAGTTAAAGCTGCTGCAGTCCCGCGTCCTGGTGGTCGGCGCCGGCGGGCTGGGGTCGCCGCTGCTGCTGTATCTGGCCGCCGCCGGCGTTGGGACGCTCGGCATTATCGACGATGACGAAGTCGACATTTCAAACCTGCAGCGCCAGGTCATCCACCAGACGGACAGCATCGGCACCGCCAAGGTAAAAAGTGCGCGGGAAACCATCCGCAGGATCAATCCGGAAATCGAGGTCCACGAACACACTATGCGGCTGGGTCCGGACAATGCGGCGGACCTGATCGCGGGATACGATCTGATCGCGGACGGCAGCGACAATTTCGATACCCGCTACCTCCTGAACGACGCCTGCCATCTCGGCGGCAAGACGCTCGTCGCGGGCGCGCTGCTGCGCTTCGAAGGACAATTGTCCACGTTCAAGTCGCATCTCGGCGGCGACAATCCCTGCTATCGCTGCCTGTTTCCCAGCCCCCCGCCGCCGGGCACGACGCCGCGCTGCGAAACCGCCGGGATCTTCGGCGCCATTGCCGGGGTGATCGGCACGATGCAGTCCAGCGAAATCCTGAAGGAACTGCTCGGTCTCGGCAAAAGCCTGTCCGGCAGCCTGATCCTGTACGATGCGATGAACACGACCATTCGCAAGATCAGGATCCCCCCGGACCGGAATTGCGCCCTGTGCGGCGAAAACCCGACGATTACGTCGCTGACGTCCCGCTGACGCGGCGGCTGCGTCGCGATATCGCCAGGAACCGGGCGGATAGCAGCGTTATGGAAACCACGCTGCCGGCGATAATCCCCAGCACCAGTCCGCGCACGCCGTATTCGAACGAGAATGCCAGCACCCAGCCCAACGGCAGCATCACGATGAAATACGAAATGACGTGAATGACCGGCGGCGCCCAGGTTTCGCCGGCGCCCCGCAGGATGTTGGCCATCACCACCTGGCCTCCGTCGCACATCAGCAGAAAGGCGGACAGCGCAATCAACGGCGCGACGGTGGCGATCAGCACCGGGTCGCTGGTGAAAATCGCGGCAATTGTCGCCGGCAGGAAAAGGAAGCCGATAGCGACCAGACCCAGCGCCGCCAAAGCCAGCGCCATGCCTGTCCATGCCGCCATCGAGCGATTGGGCCAGTCGCCCCGTCCATGGGCAATCCCGACCCGGACGCTCGTCGCCGACGCAACGCCAAGCGCGGCCATGAAGACGAAGGCGATGGAAATATTCTGCACGGTATAGGCGGCCAGCGACAGCGTACCCATAAGGCCGGCGAAGAACCCCAGTGCCGCAAATGCGGATTCCTCGACCGTGTAACTGACACTCGCGGCATAGCCGTAGCGACGCTGGAGACGGCCGCGCCGCCACCAGTGCCTTTCGAGCGGCCCGCGCACGCCATACCGGTCCCGGTCCGGCATCCACCAGACATAGCCCATTAGCATCATCGGCATCGCCAGCCGCACGAGGGTTGTCGACCAGGCGGCGCCCTCGGCGCCAAGGGCGGGAAAGCCGCCATTGCCGAAGATGAACAACCAGTTGAACCCCACATTCAGAATATTCGCCACGATCATGACGATCATGGCCGGGACCGGCCGCCGCAGGCCCTCGAGGAAGAATGCGGTCGTGCAGTACAGGATGACGCCCGGCAGGCTGAGCCCGAGGATCGCAATGACCCGCCCGCCGCCTTCGGAAATGATGGCCGGCTGGCCTGTCAGGTCGAAGAACCGGCTGCCGAACTGGCAGAGGATCAGGCCGATTACGCCGATTGCCAGCGCATAGGGCAGCGAGCGCCGCCAGATCGCACCGCATTCCTGCGGGGCGTCGCGGCCGATGGCATGGCTGGTGGCGATGACGGTGCCGAACAGCAGGCCTATCCCCGCAACGATGATCACGATAAACGGCGTGACGCTGATTCCGTAAAATGCGACCTGGTCGACATGGGTCCGGCCCAGCATCGCGGTATCGACCGCGGCCATTACCAGAATGCCCGCGCGCGTGACAACGACGGGCGCCGCAAGCTTTACGGTTTCGACGATATGGCCGCGCAGCCGCGGCCATAGCCGCCCGGAATCAACCGGCATGAACGGGGCGGCGCCCGATGTCAGAAATCCGTGCCAAGAACGCGGTCCGGCGGATTATGGCCATCGGCCATGGTCCTGATATTGATGATGACTTTTTCGCCCATCGCGATGCGGCCCTCTATCGTCGCCGACCCCATATGCGGCAGCAGCACGACGTTGTCGAGCGCCAGCAGCCTGGGATTGACCGCCGGTTCGTTTTCAAAGACATCCAGCCCGGCACCCGCAATGGCGCCGCGCCCCAGCAGTTGGGTCAGCGCGGTTTCATCCACGACCTCGCCACGGCTGGTATTGACGATATAGGCGTCGTGTTTCATCAGCTCCAGACGGCGACGGTTCAGCAGGTGATAGGTCGCGGGCGTGTACGGGCAGTTGATCGACACGATATCCATGCGGGCCAGCATCTGGTCCAGGCTGTCCCAATAGGTCGCCTCCAGCTCGCTTTCGGTTTCCTCGTGCACGCGGCGCCGGTTGTGATAATGGATCGACAGGCCGAACCCCCGCGCGCGCCGGGCCACGGCCTGGCCGATGCGGCCCATGCCGACAATTCCCAGTCGCTTTCCCCAGATGCGGTGGCCCAGCATCGTCGTCGGGCTCCAGCCGACCCAGTTGCCGGAGCGGACCAGGCGTTCGCCTTCGGCGAGGCGCCGCGGCACGGCGAGGATCAGCGCCATTGTCATATCGGCGGTATCTTCGGTCAGCACGCCGGGCGTGTTCGTGACCATGATCGACTTCGCCTTCGCCGCGTCCATGTCGATATGATCGACGCCGGTGCCGAACGACGCGATCAGTTTCAGCCGCGTGCCGGCGGCAGCGATAACATCGGCAGTGATTCTGTCCGTCACCGTCGGCACCAGCACGTCCGCTTCCTTCACGGCCTCGGCCAGATCCGCCCGGGACATCGCCCTGTCGTCAAGGTTCAGCTGCGCGTCGAACAGTTCCATCATGCGCGTTTCGATGGCGTCGGGAAGTCTGCGCGTCACGACGACGCGCGGTCTGGGCGATATCATGCTCGGTCCTTGCGAATCATTCGAATGGATAATATCTCCGGCGCCGGGCGATGTCGCGCCTTGACCGCATATATGCCACACGATATTGGAAACCATGTCTTCAGTAACATCGTTGTCCATTGTCCGCGCGCTACCGATCTGCGTCCTGGTCCTTTGCGCCGGGCTTCCCGCGGCGGCGCAGCCGAAGGACGAAAAACCCCCGGAGAATTCCAGCGAACGCTTCGCGTCGCTGCGGGCGGACGAGGTCAATGTCCGGGCCGGGCCCGGGGTCCGGTATCAGGTAAAGTGGGTTTTCGTGCGCAAGCTGTTGCCGGTGCAGATTACGGCGGATTTCGAAAGCTGGCGAAAGATAAGGGATTCCGAGGGCGCGGAAGGCTGGGTGCACCGGGCCATGCTGTCGGGAAAACGCACCGTCATCGTCACGGGGGAAATCATGGCCCTGCGGCGCAGTCCCGAGGATACCGCGCCGGCTGTCGCCCGGCTGTCGCCCGGCGTTGTTGCCGAGCTGGAAACCTGTCAGCCGCAATGGTGCGGCGTGACGGTGCAGCCCTATTCCGGCTGGGTACGCCGCAACGGTCTCTGGGGTCTGAAGGAAGACGAGATAATCGAGTAGCGGCTTCTCAGGCGTTATCCGCGAAATCCATCGCTAGCGCGGCGCGCATCGGTTCGGGCATTACCGCCATATGGCCATAGGCTTCGTGATCGAAGCCGATCATGATTTCCTCGCCGGCGGTACGGAACGCCGCAATCTGTTCCTGCGTGAACGGAAAATGGATGAACTGCACGGACGATGCCTTGCCGTCCGCCGTGGTCCGGTCGATATCCGTTTCGGCGACGCCGCGAATTCGCGCGCCCGCTACGCGGATAAAAACCTTTTCCTCGATGCCGCCCAGCTTGCTCAGGAACGTCTTGCGGCGCGATTCTTCATTGATTTCGAACATGATCGTGCAGACAAGCTCCTGCCCTTTCGGGATGAGCGGGTTATAGGCTGCGAGTTCATCGGCGATCTGTTCCTCGCCGCCCTTTTCGATAAAGAGCATTTCATGAATCTGCCACCACATCGTGTCAAAGGATTCGAAATAGCAGGTGGCGACCGGGCCGATTTCGATGCGCCGGTCGCGTTTATGCGTCACCAGTTCCTTGCGCTTCGCCGCCCGGATCCTGGCGAATTCCGCCATTGGCATGATGTCGTCGCGGGTGATGTCGGTTTTTTGCATGGCCTTGCCTTCCTCGCCCCTTAAACGGTGATGCCGTAGGCCCGGGCAAACAGGATAATCGGATGCGATGCCGTGTCGGGAGGGGTCGTATCCGCATCGGCGAGCCGCTCCATCCCCTGCGCCAGATGCATGCCGGCGAGCGGGCATTCGGAGACGACATGTTTGCGGGCGTTCTTGAGCGCCTGCCGGGCCGCCGGACGCCCCACTTTCAGCGCGGTGTCGAAATTATCCTTCATCACGCCCCAGGAACCGCCATGGCCGGAACACCGTTCGATGACATCCACGGTTGTATCCGGTAGAAGCCGCAGCATTTCGGCCGCTTTCGCGCCCATGTTCTGGGCCCGCGCATGACAGGCAAGATGAACCGTCACGCCACCGTCGAGCGCCGTCAGGCCGTCGGCGAGCCCTTCGCGCCGGGCGATTTCAACGACAAATTGCGCAATATCGTGGGTCGCCTTGCTCAGCTTCGCGATGGCGGGGTCGTCCGGCAGGATCAGCGGCCATTCGAACTTCAGCATCAGCGCACAGGACGGCACCATTGCAATGATGTCATACCCCTTGTCGATCCAGGGCCCCAGTTCGGTGGCAACCTTGCGTCCGCTTTCGGCAACGGCGGCGATATCGCCCTGTTCCAGTTGCGGCATGCCGCAACAGGCCGGGTGCACGATTTCCGTTTCGACGCCGTTCTTCGCCAAAACCGCGCGGGTTGCGTGGCCGATTTCGGGATTGTTGTAGTTGCCGTAACAGGTCGCATACAGCACCGCCTTGCGACCGAATGCCGGCGCGTCCCGATTGACGACCGGGGGATTGGCGCTGGAGGTCTTGACGAAGCTCCTGCCGGCAAACTTCGGCAGGGCGGCCTGGCGATGCACGCCGGCGACCGATTCCATGATCGGGCGGGTCAGCGCATTGCGTTCATCGACGGCCCAGTTCGCCACGGGCGCCATCATCGCGGCCAGCTTGCCGTTGCGGTCTGTCCGGGTGAGCTGCTTTTCGGCAAAGCCGGTTTTGCCCTCGCGGTTTTCCGCCGCCCGGTAGCGCAGCATCAGATGCGGAAAGTCCAGATCGAATTCATGCGGCGGCACATAGGGACATTTTGTCATGAAGCACATGTCGCACAGCGTGCAGGCATCGACGACGGGCTTGAAATCGGCGGAAGCGACGGAATCCAGTTCGCCGGTGTCCGATTCGTCAATCAGGTCGAACAGACGCGGGAAGCTGTCGCACAGATTGAAACAGCGGCGACAGCCATGGCAGATATCGAAAACACGCCGCATTTCCGCATCGAGCTTTTCCCTGTCGTAAAAATCGGGATCCTGCCACGCGATAGGGTGCCGCGTGGGCGCCTCAAGGCTGCCCTCGGTCATGATTCATTCCACCGCAACTGTGAAGTAACGTTCGAAAAAAGGAAATCAGGTTGCGGCGGGTTAACGCCGCAACCTGACTCCTGCCCGATCAGTCGTCGAGCGAATCCAGCGCCTTCTGGAACCGGCCGGCGTGGCTTTTTTCGGCCTTTGCCAGGGTTTCGAACCAGTCGGCGATTTCATCGAAATTTTCTTCACGCGCGGTGCGCGCCATCCCGGGATACATATCGGTGTATTCGTGGGTTTCGCCCGCGACGGCGGCGCCGAGGTTGGCGGCCGTGGCGCCAATCGGCAGGCCCGTTGCCGGATCGCCTACTTCTTCCAGGAATTCGAGATGGCCGTGCGCATGGCCGGTTTCGCCTTCGGCGGTGGAGCGGAAGACGGTCGCGACATCGTTGTAGCCTTCGACGTCGGCTTTCTGCGCGAAATAGAGATAACGGCGATTGGCCTGGCTTTCGCCCGCGAACGCTGCCTTCAGATTTTCTTCGGTCTTGCTGCCTTTAAGTGCCATGGATCCCTCTCCTCTTGAATTAACAATCAGCCACTCTTTCTATATATGGCACAGTAGCAAAAGGAGTCAACGATTTTAGAATTATTTTAAAAAAAGAACCATAGCATTATTTTAATTGAGAATAATTGTCAGTTGGTGCGGACGCGAATGATCACGTCGACGCTGTCAACGACCGTCCCGGCAGGCGCGTCCGGCAGTTTGGACACCGCAACGGCAGTGTCCGAAATATCCGTCAATTCTGCTGTGTCCTGGTTGAAAAAATGATGATGTGGATCAGTGTTCGTGTCGAAATAGGAACGCCGCGCATCGACCGCGACCTCCCGCAGCAGGCCCGAAGCGGTGAACTGGTGCAGCGTATTGTAGACCGTTGCCAGGGAAACCCTCACGCCCTGATGCATGGCCTGCTGGTGCAGCTGTTCCGCCGTTACGTGCCGGTCGCCGGTATCGAACAGCAACCGCGCCAGCGCCATGCGCTGTCGGGTCGGGCGCAATCCGACTGCGTTGAGCCGGTCGAGAACGTGGGCGAAGGGGCGTTTCACTATCATGACGGTTACATAATACGCCGGCTCGACATACGCAATTCCTTTTTGGAACAGTGCCGTATCGATAATTTTTGAATATGTCGAAAAACTCAGCCATATCGGAACAGATCGGCGCCGTTTTCCCGGAGCCATCGCCGGCCTGATTGCGCGTGCGGACACAGCCTGTCCACCACGGCCCAGAATGCCGGCGAATGGTTTGCTTCGGTCAGGTGCCCGACCTCATGTGCGACGACATATTCCAGCACGTCAGCCGGCGCCAGAATAAGCCGCCAGTTGAATGACAGGTTGCCGTTCGCCGCGCAGCTTCCCCAGCGGCTTCGCTGTCCGCGAATCGAAATTTTCCCGGCGCGCCGCCCCAGCAGCGCAGTTTTTTCCGCGACGACAGGCGCGATGGCGGCGTGCGCATCGCGCCGCAGCCAGTCGTGCAGCCGGCGCGGCAGGTGCTTTTCCTGGCCGGAAACGCAGATGCGATTCCCATCGACCCATACGCCGCGCCGCGCCGCCGGCGCATGCACGATGTGGTGGACCGCGCCGCGATAGGGAATCATCGCGCCATCGCCAAAGGGAATACCGTCAGGGAGGGCGGCCAGCCGCGCGGCAATCCAGCCCGCGCGTTCCTTCAGAAAAGACATGCCCGCCGCTTCGCCGACCCGCGACGGCAATACCAGTTCCGCGCCGCCGATCGCCGGGTCGACGCGGATTGCGATCCGGCGCGCCCTTGCGCTGCGCCGGATCGCTACCTCGACGTCGCGCCCATCGATGCGCAGGACCGTCATCCCGGCCATGTCAGCGCCGCCGGCCCCGGCCGCCGAATTTGCGCCGATGGAACGGTTCCGCGCCGTCGATCAGCCAGTCGACGATATGGCGTTCGAGATCCTTGACGTCATTTTCGGAAACCGCCTTGTCGCGCACCGATATGCCGGCTTCATGCACCGTGTCCGGATCGCCCGACACCAGCGGATGCCACCATGCAAGGTCGCCGCCGGCGGCTATGACCCGATAGGCGCAGGTATGCGGCAGCCAGCGCAGGGTCGCGGCCTTGCCCGGCGTCAGCTGAACGCAATCGGGCACCTTTGCCCGGCGATTGGCGTAATCACCGCAATTGCAGCCATGCAGGTCCAGCAGCGAACAGGCGACATCGGTCAGGCCGATTTCGCCGGTATCCGCGTCCTCGACCTTGTGCAGGCAGCACTGGCCGCAGCCGTCGCACAGCGATTCCCATTCCTCCTGCGTCATCTGGCTCAGGGTTTTCAGCTTCCAGAACGGAACGGGCGCGGCGTGGTCACTCATGCGGCGGAGTCTATCAGATGGATGAAGGATCCGGCGACATTTCCGGCGACCCGTCCGGCGGGGGACATCGGATCATTGCGCGAATCCCGGACCGCGAACAGGGCGTCGCCCGGTCCTTCCTCGTGGATCGTCGCGTAATGAAATTCATGCCCGGTAAACCGCGACCCGGCAGCGCCCAGCGGCGACGGATACAGGCTGTCGAGGCGGCGATACCCAAGCTGCAGGCGGCGATCCGCGAATGAGGTGGTCACGGGCAGCAGCCCCGCCATCGCATGCCGCACACCGTCCGCATCGATCAGGCCGCTCCCCAAGACCATATAACCGCCGCATTCGCCGAATACCGCCTTGCCCGTTGCGGCCGCGAGGCGCAGCCCGCCAAGGAACCCGGTATTGCCGGCAAGCCGTCCCGCATGCAATTCGGGATAGCCGCCGGGCAGATAGACCGCGTCGGCAGCCGTATCGGGCGACGCATCGGCCAGGGGTGAAAACGGCATGATTTCGGCGCCCGCCCGGCGCCAGCCGTCCAGCACGGCCGGATAGCAGAAAAGGAAGGCCTCGTCGCGGGCGACCGCGATGCGCTGGCCTATCGGAGGCAGGGAAACCGGCGCCATCGCCGGCGGCAGTCCCGAATGGCGCGCAATGCCTTTCAGTCGGGTCAGGTCGATATGGTCTGTCATCAGGGCTGCGGCGGCTTCAAGAAACGGTTCCAGCGCCATGTGCTCCGATGCCTGGACGAGGCCGAGATGGCGGTCCGGCAATTCCAGCGCCGCATCGGCCGGCAGGCAGCCGAGCAGGGGAACCGCCGGGTTCAGGGTCACGAACGCCTCGCGCAGGATACGCGCATGCCCGGCGGAACCGACCCGGTTGCAGATGATGCCTGCGATTTCGACGTCCTGCCGGTGCCGGATGAAGCCTTCCGCCAGCGCTGCGGCGGACGCGCCCTGACCCCTGGCGTTGACGATCAGCACGACCGGCCAGCCGGTTGCCGCGGCAAGGTCCGCCGTCGACCCGCCGCCGCCCGACGCACCGTCGAACAGCCCCATGACGCCTTCGCACAGGATCAGGTCGGCGGACCCGCCCAACCCGCCGGCGAGACCGGCCAGCGTGTCGCGGCGCATCGCCCAGACATCCAGGTTGATACAGACCCGGCCGCAGGCGGCGCTGTGGTAGGCGGGGTCGATATAGTCCGGCCCGGCCTTGGCGGCGGCGACGTTGACGCCGCCGTTGCGCAGGGCGCGCAGCAGCGCCAGCGTGATCACGGTCTTGCCGCATCCGCTGGACGGCGCCGCGAGGATCAGGCCCGGCGCGGTCATTCAGGCGGCGAGCCGGACAAGGACGACGCCGGCCGTCACCCATTGCGCCAGATGGATCAGGACGCTGGCGCGGTGCAGTCCCGCCGCCATGCGGTCATTGCCGGCGTCGCGCTGTCGCTGCAGCGCCGGCAGCAGTATCCCCCACGCGCCGAAAAAAAGGGCGGCGACGGCCAGCATGGCGTAGCCTTCCGGCCGATAGGCGGGGACGGGCAGCAGCACCAATAACGGCAACAGCGACAGGATACCCATCACGGAAAAATATTTCGGAAACAGGGCGCGCATGAAATCCGACGCCACGTCACGCGGCAGACTGCGGAAAACCGTCGGCGCGAAAAAAACCATGAAGAACGTCATGCCGCCGAACAGAACCGCGGTCAGAACCAGCGCCACAACATGCAGGGTAAACCATTCCATCGCCGGCCAGTATACGGTAGGACTGGAACAGATTGAATACGTGAAAAATCGCGGCGGCCATGAGCGCCGCGGCGGGCACCGTAATGACCCAGGCCGATGCGATGGTCATGACATGGTGGCGCCGCACCAGTTTGCGCCTTTGTACGCGCTCGGCGAAGTCGATCTTCTTCGACCGGCGGGGCGACTTGCGGTGGCCCTGGTTGATGTGGGCCTGTCGGCCGGTCTGGTATTCGCGGTAGAATCCGACGCCGAAAACCGCTCCCACGGCGATATGGGTCGAACTGACCGGTAACCCCAGGGCCGACGCAATCAGCACCGTGATCGCGGCGGAAAGCGCGACGCAATAGGCGCGCATGGGATTCATCTTGGTAATCTGGTCGCCGACGGTGCGGATCAGCTTGGGTCCGAACAGCACCAGCCCCGCGGAAATTCCGGCCGCCCCGACCAGCAGAATCCAGAGGGGCAGTTCAACCCTGGTCGCGACCGAACCCGACGTTGCGGCGTTGACGATCGCGGCCAGCGGGCCCACGGCATTTGCGACGTCATTGGCGCCATGGGCGAAGGACAGCAGGGCCGCGGAGCAGATCAACGGGATCGTGAACAGCTTTCGCAGCGACCGGTTACGGTTCTCCATGCCTTGCGACTGCCGCCGGATCAGTGGTTTCAGAATAGCGTAACTGCCGGCGAAGATGGCGAAGGCGATCATTGCCACGACCCAAACGTCCGGCTGCCAGATTTTCTTCAACCCCTTCATGATGAGATAGGCCGAAAAAATCCCCGCCATCAGCGCCACCAGCAGGGGCACCCAGCGTCGCGCCGCCGCGATCTTGTCCTGCTGGTAGATGATTTGCGATTTCACGAAGGCGAGGAAGATCGCGGCGATGACCCCGCCCATCAGCGGCGAGATGACCCAGCTGGCCGCGATAGAACCCATGGTCGGCCAGTTGATGACGCTGAAACCGGCCGCTGCAATACCCGCTCCGGCGACGCCGCCGACCACTGAATGGGTCGTCGATACCGGCGCATTCAGATAGGTGGCGAGGTTGATCCATATCGCGGCGGCGAGCAGCGCCGCCATCATCGCCCAGATAAAGGTCTGGCTGTCGGGCATGGCGTCGATGCTGACAATGTTTTTTGAAATCGTGGAAACGACATCGCCGCCGGCCATGATCGCGCCGGCAGCTTCGAATATGGCGGCGATCACCAGGGCGCCGGCCAGGGTCAGCGCCCGCGATCCCACCGCCGGCGCCATATTGTTGGCCACGTCATTGGCGCCGATATTCAGCGCCATGTAGCCGCCGATGACTCCGGCAGCCACGATCATCCCGCTATTGGCGCCGTCGCCGGAAACCAGGTTGGTAAATATCCAGACGATGACAAGAAAAAGGAGCGCCAGACCGATCATGGCGGCGCGCAAGGCCGTGGCCTGCGCCGCAGCCGAAACTTTCCCGATTTTCGTCAGGTCCTTGCTGAGCGTTTCCTTGTACATGGGGGATCACCCTGCAACGGCGTTCGACAGATGGATGGCGTGTAACAAAACTGTCATAAAACGGTAACGATTCCAGGGCCCCGAACTCAGGTTAACGCTGTTTACGTGTTTCCGTTGGCGTGATTCT